>NZ_JACVVG010000008.1:0-160503 GCF_016647875.1 Pseudomonas sp. S36
GTGGGTGGGCCGAATGGGGGGAGATACCCATCCCTCTGGCCTACTTATTTCCTGACCTGCCGGCTTTCGTGAAAGTTCGACTTATTTTCGTCACTTACACCTCCAGCAAAAGCTGGGCCGACAATCGAGTGTAGGGTAGAAAATGTGACAAATGTGACCCGCTGGTCACTATTGTCAGGCCCCGTGCCAGACGCAAACGTTGGCGCTTGCGCCGCCAGCGCAAGCGGGCCCGTGTGGGGCACATCCGAGGGCAGGCTGCGGGGCACTGAACATCATGGCTGCACTGTGATGGTGCGTGATAATGCAGCGTGGTCCACGAAGCGGCGCATGGCCTTGTGCCGTTCGTCGCTGAACCCTCGCGCAGCGCGCTGGACTAACCTGAAAGGCTGAACTGTCGTCATCCATTCCAGAATCCAGAAGGGGAGCATCGGCTCATGCAATTGGGAATCGTCGGGCTTGGCCGCATGGGCGGCAATATCGCAAGGCGGCTGATGCGCGCCGGCCACCACACCGTGGTGCACGACCGCAACCTGGATGCCGTTACCGCGCTGGAAGGTGAGGGCAGCCAGGCTGCCCAGGACCTGGGCGCATTGGTGGCACAGCTGCAGGCACCCCGTGCGGTGTGGGTGATGTTGCCGGCAGGCGAGCCTACCGAACAGACCATCGCCCAGCTTGCCGACCTGCTGGAACCGGGGGATGCGATCATCGACGGCGGCAACACCTTCTACAAGGACGACATGCGCCGCGCCGCCGAGCTGGCCACGCGCGGGCTGCATTACCTGGACGTGGGCACGTCCGGTGGCGTGTGGGGGCTGGAGCGTGGCTACTGCATGATGATTGGCGGCGAAAAGGACGTGTTCGAGCGGCTTGAACCGCTGTTTCTGGCACTCGCCCCTGGCGTGGGTGAAATCCCGCGTACCCATGGCCTGAGCGGTGAACACCAGCGTGCCGAGCACGGTTACATCCACGCCGGCCCGCCTGGCGCCGGGCACTACGTGAAGATGGTGCATAACGGCATCGAATACGGGCTGATGCAGGCCTATGCCGAAGGCTTCGACCTGCTGCGCAGCAAGGGCGGTACCGAATTGCCCGAAGACCAGCGCTTCGACCTGAATGTGGCGGAAATTGCCGAAGTGTGGCGACGCGGCAGCGTGGTGACGTCCTGGCTGTTGGACCTCACCGCCGACGCGCTGGCCGCCGACCCTCAACTTGCCCAGTTCAGCGGCTCGGTGTCGGACAGCGGCGAAGGGCGCTGGACGGTCGATGCCGCAGTGGAGCAGGCGGTGCCGGTGCCGGTGCTGTCCAGCGCGCTGTTCGCACGGTTCCGCTCCCGGCAGCAACAGGGTACCTACGGTGACAAAGTGCTCTCGGCCATGCGCCTGGGGTTTGGTGGCCACGTCGAGAAAAAACCTGAATGAGCAAAAAACAGAAAACCCCCGCTGCCCCACCGTGCACCCTGTTTCTGTTTGGCGCCAATGGCGACCTGGTAAAGCGCCTGCTCATGCCGGCGCTTTACAACCTCAGCCGTGATGGCCTGTTGGACCGCAACCTGCGCATTGTGGGTGTGGACCACAACACTGCCACCGCCGAGGAATTTGCCGAACGCCTGCACACTTTCATCGCCGAGCGCGACAAGGGCGGCGAAGGTGCGCCTGCCAGCCTGGACGAAACCCTCTGGGCCGGCCTGGCCAAACGCCTGGAATACCAGACCGGCGATTTCATGGACCCGGCCACGTACCAGGCCATTGCCGAACGGGTCAACAAGACCCGCCACGGCAACGCCATTTTCTACCTCGCCACCTCACCGCGCTTTTTCCCCGAGGTGGCCCAGCGGCTGGGTGAGGCGGGCCTGCTGGATGAATCGGGCGGTGGTTTTCGCCGCCTGGTGGTGGAAAAACCCTTCGGCACCGACCTGGCCAGCGCCCAGGCGCTCAATGCCTGCCTGTTGAAGGTGATGGACGAGCGGCAGATCTACCGCATCGACCATTTCCTGGGCAAGGAAACGGTGCAGAACATCATGGTCAGCCGGTTCTCCAACGGCCTGTTCGAATCGTTCTGGAACAACCACTACATCGATCACATCCAGATCACGGCAGCTGAAACCGTGGGTGTAGAAACCCGGGGTGCCTTCTACGACAGCACTGGCGCGTTGCGCGACATGGTACCCAACCACCTGTTCCAGCTGCTGGCAATGGTGGCCATGGAGCCGCCTGCCGCGTTTGCCGCCGATGCCGTGCGGGGCGAAAAAGCCAAGGTCATCGGTGCCATCCGGCCTTGGTCCACCAAGATGGCATTGAAGAACTCCGTGCGTGGCCAGTACGTGGCTGGCAAGCAGGGGCGCAAACAGATTGCCGGGTACCGCCAGGAAGAGAACGTTGCCGAGGACAGCCAGACCGAGACCTTCGTCGCGCTGAAGGTGATGATCGACAACTGGCGCTGGGCGGGCGTGCCGTTCTACCTGCGCACGGGCAAACGGATGAGCGTGCGTGACACCGAAATCGCCATCTGCTTCAAGCCTGCGCCTTATGCCCAGTTCCGAGAGTCGGAGCTGGAGCGGCCCAAGCCCAACTACCTGAAAATCCAGATCCAGCCCAACGAGGGCATGTGGTTCGACCTGCAGGCCAAACGCCCTGGCCCCGAGCTGGTGATGGAAAACGTGGAGCTGGGCTTTGCCTACAAGGACTACTTCAAGATGACCCCTGCCACCGGGTACGAGACCTTGATCTACGACTGCCTCACCGGCGACCAGACGTTGTTCCAGCGCGCCGACAACATCGAGAACGGCTGGCGGGCGGTGCAGCCGTTTCTGGATGCCTGGGCAGCGGGCGGCGAGGTGCACGATTACGCGGCAGGGGAAGACGGGCCCGAAGCGGGCAATGAGTTGCTCGTCCGCGACAAGCGCGAGTGGCACCGCTTGGGTTGAGCCCAACAGCAATCACACACAGGAGCCTCAATGCCCGCTCATATTGAAGACTACGCCCTGCTGGGCAACTGCCGCAGTGCTGCCCTGGTCAGCAAGGACGGCTCGATCGACTGGCTGTGCCTGCCGCGTTTTGATGCCCCTGCGGTGTTCGCGGCGCTGCTGGGCAACGAAGAAAACGGCCGGTGGCGCCTGGCGCCGTGCGACCCCGTGGAGCACTGCAGCCGGCGCTACCTGGACGACACGCTGGTGCTGGAAACCACCTGGGTAACGGCCACCGGGCGTGCCCGTGTGCTGGACTTCATGCCGCTGGGTGAGGTCAATTCGGTGGTGCGCATCGTCGAGGGCATCAGCGGCGAAATCAACTTCGAGATGGACCTGGTGATGCGCTTCGACTACGGGCGCACGGTGCCCTGGGTCGAGCGCCTGGCGCCCCTTACCCTCAGCGCCGTGGCGGGGCCGGACCGGTTGATTCTGGCGACCAGCGTGCCGCCCCACGCCCGCGATCACCACACCGGTGCGCGGTTCCGGGTGGGCGCTGGCGAGCGGCAGGTCTTCAGCCTGCGCCACCAGCTGTCGCACCTGCCGGTGCAGCCCGACCAGGATGTCGACGCCTCGCTCAAGGACACGGTGGACCAGTGGGAAACCTTTGCTTTCCGTTGCCCGGAGGTGGGGCCGTACACCGCGCTGGTGCGCCGTTCGTTGCTGGTGCTCAAGGCCATGACCTACGCCCCTACCGGGGGAATCGTCGCCGCAGTGACCACCTCGCTGCCCGAGCGCCTGGGTGGGGAGCGTAACTGGGACTACCGCTTCTGCTGGCTGCGCGATGCCACCATGACCTTGCTGGCGTTCATGAACCTGGGTTACTTCGAAGAGGCGCAGGCGTGGCGCGAATGGTTGCTGCGCTCGGTCGCCGGCAACCCCGAGCAGATGCAGATCATGTACGGCCTGGCCGGTGAACGGGACTTGCAGGAGTACACCCTGCCGTGGCTGGCCGGTTACGAGCACTCCCAGCCGGTGCGCGTGGGCAACGCGGCATCGGCGCAAACCCAGCTGGATATCTACGGCGAGCTGGCCGATGCCATGAGCCAGGCCATTCGCGGCGGGCTGCCTCGGCACCCGCGCAGTGCCGCCATCGCCCGGCTGATCCTGCCGTACCTCGAAAGCATCTGGCGTGACTCGGATGAAGGCATCTGGGAAGTGCGTGGCGGTCGGCAGCACTTCGTGCACTCCAAGGTCATGGCCTGGGTGGCGTTCGACCGCGCCGCCGGGCTTGCCGAAACCACGGAAGAAGGCCGCGAACAGGCCCGCCATTACCGCCAGGTGGCCGACCAGATCCACCAGGAGGTGTGCGAGCAGGGCCTGGATGCCGGGGGCAGTCATTTCGTCCAGGCGTATGGTTCTGCGGAGATGGATGCCAGCCTGCTGCACATTGCCCTGACCGGCTTCCTGCCCGCAGAGGACCCACGTTTTCTGCGCACGCTGGAGCAGATCGAGCAGCGCCTGCTGAAAAACGGCCTGCTGCTGCGCTATGACACCGACAGCTGCGGTGACGGCCTGACTGCAGGCGAGGGCACGTTCCTGGTGTGTTCGTTCTGGCTGGCGGATGTGTATGTGCTGTTGGGGCGCCAGGCCGAAGCGCAGGCGCTGTATGAGCGGCTGACGGGGCTATGCAATGACGTGGGGCTGCTGGCCGAGCAGTACGACCCGGCCGACCAGCGCATGCTGGGTAACTTCCCGCAGGCGTTCAGCCATATCGGCATTATCAATACGGCCATCAACTTGCACCGGGCACAGTGCCCGGCGCGGGACAGGGCGAGGTGTGGGTAGGCGACGTGGCCGCTTTGCGGCCTATCCCCCTACATGGGGTAACCTTGCGTATTACCTTCTGATGGCAGTGGGCTGATGGCCAACCACAAGATCGAGATACGCCGGCGTAACGTGCAAAAAATTCTGCAAGCTGCGGAAAAAGTGTTCGCCGAGCAGGGCTACGGCGGTACGTCCATGGGCGACATCGCCGAGCAGGCCGGGCTGCCGCGTTCCAACCTGCACTATTACTTCACCACCAAGGACGAGCTGTTCCGTGCCGTGCTGCAAGACTTGCTGGAGGAATGGAAGCAGGACGCCCAGTGCTTCGAGCATTTCGATGACCCGCGTGTGGTGCTGACCAGCTACATACGGGCGAAGATGGGCCATTCCCGGTCGCGGCCGCTGGGTTCGCGAATCTGGGCCGAGGAGATGCTGCACGGTGCCCCGGTGCTGGGCATCAACCTCAGCGAAATCCTGGTGCCCTGGGCACGGCTGAAGGAGGCCAAGATCCGCCGCTGGGTGGAAGAGGGGCGCATTCAGCCGGTGGAGCCCTCTGCGCTGCTGTACATGATCTGGGCTTCCACCCAGCACTACGCGGACTTCGGTTTCCAGGTAACCCTGCTCAACGGCGGCAAGCCGCTGTCTGACCGCGCCTTTGAAAGCGCGGTGCAGACAGTGACCTGCGTGATCCTGCGGGGCATCGGCCTGGAGCCCTGATGCGCAGGCTTGGCCTCAACTGGCCTCGCGGTAGGGGTTGCGTGGGTCCTGGGTCCAGTTCAGGTAGGGCTTGCCGGTGTCCTGGGCCACCATCTCGATGCAGTCCTGCACCGGGCAGGTGATCTGGCACAAATTGCAGCCCACGCATTCTTCCTCGATCACCTGGTAAACATGGGTGCCATCGGCTGCAGGGGTGCTGGCGATCGCCTGGTGTGATGTGTCTTCGCAGGCGATGTGGCAGCGGCCACAGCCAATGCAGGTTTGCGGGTCGATGTGGGCGATGGACTTGTAGTTGATGTCCAGGTACTTCCAGTCAGTGGTGTGCCCCACCGCCTGGCCACGGAATGCTTCCAGGTTGCGATGCCCGTGCTGGTCCATCCAGCGTGCCAGTCCGTCCTTCATGTCTTCCACGATGCGAAAGCCATGCAGCATCGCCGCCGTGCACACTTGCACCGCGCCGCTGCCCAGGGCGATGAACTCGGCTGCATCCCGCCAACTGCCAATGCCCCCAATGCCGCAGATGGGCAGGCCGTGGGTCGCCGGGTCGCGGGCGATCTCTGCCACCATGTTCAGGGCAATCGGCTTTACCGCCGACCCGCAATAGCCGCCGTGGGTGCTCTGGTCGCCAACGATGGGGTGGGCCACCATGCGCTCCAGGTCGACGCTGGTGATGGAGTTGATGGTGTTGATCAACGACACCGCATCGGCCCCGCCCCGGTGCGCGGCGCGTGCCGACTGGCGGATGTCGGTGATGTTGGGCGTGAGCTTGACGATCACGGGTAGCGAGCAGTAGGCCTTGCACCAGCGCGTGACCATTTCCACGTACTCCGGCACCTGGCCCACTGCGGCGCCCATGCCGCGTTCGGGCATGCCGTGGGGGCAGCCGAAGTTCAGCTCGATCCCATCTGCACCGGTAGCTTCCACCAGGGGCAGAATGAATTTCCAGGCGTTTTCTTCGCACGGCACCATCAGCGACACGATCAGCGCCCGGTCAGGCCAGTCGCGCTTTACCTGGGTGATTTCACGCAGGTTGATTTCCAGCGAGCGGTCGGTGATCAGCTCGATATTGTTGATGCCTTGCACCACGCGGTTGGCGCCGTAGTGCGCCGAGTAGCGCGACGACACGTTCACCGCGGCCGGGTCTTCGCCCAGGGTCTTCCACACTACGCCGCCCCAGCCCGCCTCGAAGGCCCGTACCACGTTATAGGCTTTGTCGGTAGGCGGCGCTGACGCCAGCCAGAAGGGGTTGGGTGCCTTGATGCCGGCAAATTCGATCGACAGGTCAGCCATTACGCAGCCTCCACGTTGGTCATCAGTTGGGCATGGATGGCTTCAGCCGCCAGCTTGCCGTGTTGCACTGCCTGCACGGTGAGGTCCTGGCCCAGCGCGGTGCAGTCGCCGCCGGCATACACGCCCGGCAGGCTGGTGCGCATGTGCGCGTCTACCCGAATGCGCTCCCCCTCGCGCGCCAGCAGGGCGGCGGCCGGGTCGGCCAGGCTGGCATCGTCGAAGCCCTGGCCGATGGCTTTGAAAATGGCGTCGGCGGCCAGTTCGAATGTTTCGCCCGTGTCGCGCAGGCGGCCCTCTGCCAGGGTGGTGCGGGCAAAGCGCATGCCGCGCACCTGCCCGGCTTCGTCCAGCAGCACGGTGTCGGGGCGTGCCCAGGTGTGCAGGCGCACCTGGTTGGCCTTGGCGATGGCCTGCTCGTGGTCCGTGGCGCCCATGTCGGCGTGGCCGCGGCGGTACACCAGGTTGACGTCGCGTGCACCCAGGCGGCTCATCTGCACGGCCATGTCGATGGCGGTGTTGCCGGCGCCGATCACCAGGCAGCGGTCGGCCAGGGGCAACTGGCTCAGGTCATCGGCCTGGCGCAGTTCGCGGATGTAGTGGGTAGCCGGCAGCAGCCCTGGGGCATGTTCATCCGGCAGGCCCAAGGCGCGCACGGCATTCAGGCCCAGGCCCAGGAACACCGCGTCGTACTGTTCCCGCAGGCTGGCCAGGCTGAGGTTGCCGCCCAGGCGCTGGCCGTGGCGGATTTCGATACCGCCAATGCCCAGCAGAAACGCCACTTCACGCTGGGCATAGTCGTCCACCAGCTTGTAGCGGGCGATGCCGTATTCGTTCAGGCCGCCTGGCTTGTCACTGGCTTCGAACACCACCACCTCGTGCCCATGCAGAGCCAGGCGGTGGGCGCACGACAGCCCGGCCGGGCCGGCACCGACCACGGCGATACGTTTGCCGGTGGGCGGTGAGCGCCGAAACGGGTGTTCTGTGAAGTGCGCGTTATCCAGTGCATAGCGTTGCAACTGGCCGATCAATACGGGTGCGCATTCCTGGGCATTGTTCCGCACGCAGGCCTGTTGGCAGAGAATTTCGGTAGGGCATACGCGGGCGCAACTGCCGCCGAGGATGTTGGCCGAGAGAATGCGCTGGGCCGCCCCCTGGAGGTTCTCGTCGCTGATACGGTGGATGAACGACGGGATGTCGATTTCACTGGGGCAGGCATTGATGCACGGGGCGTCGTAGCAGTACAGGCAGCGCGCGCTTTCTACGGCGGCTTGGCGGGCGGTGAGGGGTGGGGCCAGGTCGCTGAAGCGCTCGGCCAGCTGGTCTGCACGGGCCTGGGGGCGCGGCAGATGGCTCAGGGGATCGATCACGGTGGTAGCCTCTTTTTTTTATGAGTGCAGACAACGCGAGGGTTGCGTGGCAGGTGCTCAGCGCTGCACGGGTGTTGGGCGCTGATGCTCGGCCCGACGTTCCAGTACCTCGTACACCGACGGGTACGCTGGGCGCTGCACGTAACGGCCCGCCCCGGCTTCGGCGCGCAGGTCACCATCGGCCCACACCACCTTGCCCTGGCTGATGGTGTGGCTGGGTATGCCACGTACCGTTCGCCCTTCGAAGATGTTGAAGTCCACGCGCTGGTGGTGGGTCTTGGCCGAGAGGGTGCGGGTGCCGTGCGGGTCCCACAGCACCAGGTCGGCGTCAGCCCCCACGCGCACGGCGCCCTTGCGGGGGAACAGGTTGAAGATTTTCGCCGTGTTGGTGGAGGTCAGCGCGACGAACTCGTGCATGGACAGGCGCCCGCTGTTCACCCCGGCATCCCACAACACGGCCATGCGGTCCTCGATGCCCGCAGTGCCATTGGGGATGCGGCTGAAGTCATCCCGGCCCATGGCTTTCTGCTCGGCGCAGAAGCAGCAATGGTCGGTGGCCGTGGTGTGCAGGTTGCCAGACTGCAGGCCGTGCCACAGGGCCTCCTGGTGTTCGCGTGGGCGGAACGGCGGGCTCATCACGTAGCCGGCGGCGGTGGCCCAGTCGGGGTCGCGGTACACACTGTCATCCAGCAGCAGATGGCCCGGCAGCACTTCACCGTAGACCGGTTGGCCCTTGCTGCGCGCATAGGTGATTTCGTCCAGGGCCTCGCGGCTGGAGATGTGCACGAGGTACAGCGGGGTGCCCAGGGTTTCGGCGATGCGGATGGCTCGGCTTGCCGCTTCTCCCTCAACCTGGGAGGGGCGCGACAGCGGGTGCGCTTCCGGCCCGGTCATGCCCTGGGCCAGCAGTTTTTTCTGCAGGTGGTACACCAGCTCGCCGTTTTCGGCATGCACGGTGGGCACCGCGCCCAGTTGCAGGCAGCGCTCGAAGCTGGCCACCAAGGTGTCGTCGGCGGCCATGATCGCGTTCTTGTACGCCATGAAGTGCTTGAAGCTGTTTACCCCATGCTCGCTCACCAGTTCGCCCATTTCTTCGGCCACCTGCTCGCTCCACCAGGTGATAGCGACGTGGAAGCCATAGTCGCTGGCGCTTTTCTGTGCCCAGCCGCGCCAGGTGTGGAAGGCCTCCAGCAGCGATTGCTGAGGGTTGGGGATGACGAAATCAATGATGGACGTGGTACCGCCCGCGAGCCCGGCAGCGGTGCCGCTGAAGAAGTCTTCGCTGGCCACCGTGCCCATGAACGGCAGTTGCATGTGGGTGTGCGGGTCGATGCCGCCGGGCATCAGGTATTGGCCGCTGCCATCGAGTATTTCGCAGTCGGTGGGCGCTTCAAGGTTCTGGCCGATGGCCTGGATCAGGCCCCCGGCACACAGCACATCGGCGGGGTAGCTTTCTTCGTGGGTGACCACGGTGGCGCCACGGATCAACAGGGGCATACCGTCTTCCTCGCAGGCTGACCGGTCTTGGCCGGTTCTTGGAATTGTCGGGGCAGGCCTGGCAGGTTGTGATCCTGTCAGGCCTGACAAGAATCGAGGCTAGATGCTGATTGCGCATTCAGCAAGAAATAATTCCCACGAATTTTGTGGTTTTTAAGTTGTTGAAAGCAAACAACAAATAATTATTTCGCGGTCTAGCATGCGGGTTTCAGAGGACATTGACTGACTTGACAAGATACAGATCTGGTCAAGATTTTAACCACATTCAGCGTGTGTACTCCGGCCATCGCGTTAGCCCGATGAGCAAACAACTACAACAAATCTGGAGAAGGCCCCATGCAACAGAGCAGATCGCAAGTGGTCGAGCAAAATGGCCTGTTCGAGCTGTGCGAGGGCAGCGATGTACTCGACAGCCCGCGCTACAACGCCGACATCGCACCTACCAAGGTGCACCAGCGCACCTGGAACAAATGGCACATCACTGCACTGTGGGTCGGCATGTCGGTGTGTGTGCCCACCTACACCCTCGGGGGCGTGCTCACGGCCTATTTTGGCCTGAGCGTGGGCGAAGCGTTGATGGCCATCCTGTTGGCCAACCTGATCGTGCTGATTCCGCTGACGCTCAATGCATTCCCCGGGACAAAGTACGGTATCCCGTTCCCGGTACTGCTGCGCTCGTCGTTTGGTGTGTTGGGTTCGAATGTACCGTGCCTGGTGCGAGCGGTGGTGGCCTGCGGCTGGTTCGGCATCCAGACCTTGTTCGGCGGGCTGGCCATCCACCTGTTCCTGGGCTCGGTGTTCGATGGCTGGAAGGCCCTGGGCGGCACCGGCGAGGTGATCGGCTTCATGATTTTCTGGTGCCTGAACCTGTGGGTGGTGCTGCGCGGTGCCGAGTCCATCAAGTGGCTCGAAACCCTTTCGGCGCCGTTGCTGGTGGCGGTGGGCCTGGGCCTGCTGGTGTGGGCACTGCCGCACATGTCGATGACCGAACTGCTGGCCCAGCCGCCCAAGCGCCCCGAGGGGGCGAGCATGGTCGGCTACTTCTGCGCCGGGCTTACCGCCATGGTCGGTTTCTGGGCCACGCTGTCGCTGAACATACCGGATTTCAGCCGCTATGCACGCAGCCAGAAGGACCAGATTCTGGGGCAGATTCTCGGTTTGCCGCTGACCATGTTCCTGTTTGCGTCATTGGGCGTGGTACTCACGGCGGCTTCCGCCTCGCTGGTGGGCGAAACCGTGTCGGACCCGGTCAGCCTGATCGGCAAGATCCACAGCCCGTTCTGGGTGGCCCTGGCCATGGCGCTGATCGTGATAGCCACGCTGTCGACCAACACGGCGGCGAACATCGTCTCGCCCACCAACGACTTCCAGAACATTGCCCCCCGTTTGATTGGGCGCAGCCGGGCGGTATGGCTTACCGGGTTCATCGGCTTGGCCCTGATGGGCCACGAGTTGCTGAAGAAGCTGGGCTTGATTGTGTCCGACCTCAGCCTTGAAAGCGTGTATTCCAATTGGCTGCTGGGCTACTCCAGCCTGCTGGGGCCGATTGCCGGCATCATGGTGGTGGACTATTTCCTGGTGCGTCGCCAGCAGCTGGACCTGGCCGGGCTGTACCGTGACGACGTTTACCCGGCCTGGAACTGGGCCGGGTTTGCCGCCTTTGGCGTGCCGGTGGCATTGACCGTGATGGCCATCGGCAACAGCCGCTTCAGCTGGTTCTACGACTATGGCTGGTTCACCGGGTCGGTGCTCGGGGCCGCCTTGTATTACCTGTTCGCCGGGCTGGCCGCCCGCAGCCCTGCGCGGGTGGCCAAGCCGTTGCCTTGAAGCCGGCACACACGCCGTGCGCCACGATCACAACAATGCCTGAGGATGAACCCGTGAACCCAGCCCAAGACATTCTGCAAAGCACTGACCCGCACGTCGACAGCGCACGCCTGTGGCAATCGCTGATGGACCTGGCCCGCCTGGGGGCCACTGCAAAAGGCGGTGTCTGCCGCCTGGCCCTGACCGACCTGGACCGCCAGGCCCGGGACCTGTTCGTGCAGTGGTGCGAAGAGGCCGGGTGCACGGTCAGCATCGATGGTGTAGGCAACCTGTTTGCCCGCCGCCCCGGGCGCAACCCGGCGCTGCCACCGGTGATGACGGGCAGCCACATCGATACGCAGCCCACGGGTGGCAAGTTCGATGGCTGCTTTGGGGTGATGGCTGGCCTGGAGGTGATCCGCACCCTCAACGACCTGGGCGTGGAAACCGAGGCGCCGCTGGAGGTGGTGGTGTGGACCAACGAAGAGGGCTCGCGTTTTGCGCCGTGCATGATGGGCTCAGGCGTATTCGCCGGTAAATTCAGCCTGGCTGACACGTTGGCCAAACGTGATGCCCAGGGCACAAGCGTCGGCGAGGCCCTGGGTGCCATAGGCTATGCCGGGCCCCGCAGCGTGACCGGCCACCCGGTGGGTGCGTACTTCGAGGCACATATCGAACAAGGCCCGATTCTGGAAGACCAGGCCAAAACCATCGGGGTGGTGCTGGGGGCACTGGGCCAGAAGTGGTTCGACCTGACCTTGCGCGGGGTCGAAGCGCATGCCGGCCCCACCCCCATGCACCTGCGCAAGGACGCCCTGGTAGGTGCGGCGGCCGTGGTACAGGCGGTAAACCGTACCGCGCTGGCTCACCAGCCCCACGCCTGTGGCACAGTGGGTTGCCTGCAAGCGTACCCCGGCTCGCGCAACGTGATACCCGGGGAGGTGCGCATGACCCTGGACTTCCGGCACCTTGAGGGTGAACGGCTGGATGCGATGATTGCTGAAGTGGGCGGGGTGATCGAGGCCACCTGTGCCACCCATGGCCTGGCCCATGAACTGGTGCCTACGGCAGACTTCCCGGCCTTGTACTTCGACAAAGGTTGTGTCGACGCGGTGCGCCAGTCGGCCGAGGCGTTGGGTTTGCCGCACATGGACATCGTCAGCGGGGCAGGGCACGACGCGATCTTCCTGGCAGAGCTGGGCCCGGCAGGGATGATCTTCGTGCCCTGCGAGAATGGCATCAGCCACAACGAGATCGAGAACGCCACGGCGGAGGACTTGGCTGCGGGCTGTGCGGTGTTGCTGCGAGCGATGCTGGCGGCTTCCCAGGCGGTGGCCAAGGCGCAGCTGGCGGCCTAGTCAGGATGCTGGCACCAGCAAGCCATCGCGCCCCAGGTGATAGCGCTGCAGGTCGGCGGCCAAGGTCAGGTTGCCGCGATAATGCGCCTGGGCTTCGTGGCGTACGTCGTCGATGGAGGGGCTGCGTTGGGGGTCTGCCTGGTAGCGGGCGCTGAAGTGCGTCAGCACCAGGTTTCGTACCCCGGCGCTCTGGGCCATGTGCGCCACATCAGCGGCGGTGCTGTGGCCGTAGGTAACCCCTGTGCGTTCCACCGCCGGCTGGGTAAACGTGGCCTCGTGCACCAATACGTCGGCATCGGCTGCCACCCCTGCCAGCAAGTCGGGGGTATCGTTATCCCCGCAGATAATGACCCGGCGCGGCGCACGGCCCGGGCTCAGGTAATCGGCGGCATCCAGCGCACGTTCACCATGCTGCACAGGCAGGCCCTTTGCCAAATCCCCCCACAGAGGGCCGCGCGGGATGCCTTCGGCGTCCAGGCGGTCGGTGTTCAGGCGCGGCTGCGGACACACTTCGTCGAATACATACCCCACACTGGGCACTCGATGGGAGAGCGCGACGGTGGTGACCCTGACCGTGCCGTTCTGCCAACCCTCGAAACCTTCCACCGCCAGTAGCCGCAGCTCGAAAGACAGGTGGCTGTCGGTAGCCGCAAGGCTCAGGCGCAGCCAAGGGTGCAATGCCTCAGGCAACACCACGTCCAGGGGATCGCGCCGGCCATTCATGCTTGCACTGGACAACAGGCCGGGCAGGCCCAGGCAATGATCGCCATGCACATGGGTGATGAAAATGCCCGCCAGGTCCTGGGCGGACAACGGCGTGTGCAACAGGCGGTGCTGGGTACCTTCACCACAGTCCACCAGGTACCAGCCTCTGCCCGTGGTTTCGAGCAGCGCTGTTGCGCTGACATTGCGGGCCTTGGTCGGCACTCCGGCCGAAGTGCCGAGAAACAGCAGGTCCATTCTTACTCCTGTAATGGCCGGCTTATGCCGGGGCGGTGTTCAGTTCATGGCTTTGGTATCAGCCTGGCGCCACACCAGCTTGCTGGTGTCGTAACCCTGATCACGGGCGATGCCCAGCAACTGATCGCGGGTCTGGTCGGGGATGGCGGGGGTGCGTGACAGCAGCCACAGGTATTCCCGGTTCGGGTGGCCTACCAGCGCGACGCGGTAGTCCTTGTCGTGGTACAGCACCCAGTACTCGCCTTTGGTCAGGTCCGGTGCCAGGCGGCTGAACCAATTGTCGAAGCGTACCCACAGCTTGTCGGTACTGCCAGCCTGCTGGGCCTCGGCGATGCCCTTGGCCTCGTTCCACTCGCCGTCCTTCTCCTTGCAGCGGTTGGTGACGTCGATGCGGCCGTCGGTGCGCAGGGCATAGTGGGCCTCGGACTGCACGCAGTTGCGCTGGAAGAACATTGGCAGGCGCGCCAGTTCGTACCAGGTGCCCTGGTAGCGTTGCAGGTCCACTTGCTGAGTGCGCGGCGGGGCGGGGTGATCGTTGCCGGCGCAGCCGTAAAGGGCCAGGGCCATGCAGGAAAGCATCAATGCCTTGCGTATCGCCATTGCGTTTCTCCCGAAAGTTGGGTGCCTGACTGTTTCGATGCCGGGCGCGAGCAAAAGTTGTGCGCAATCGCACGATGCACCAGTCCCGGTTTTGGCAGACGTGCAGCCACCTGCCTGGGTTACCATCGATGGCATCGCCTTATACCCACAGGAGTATCGCCCATGGCCGAGTACAGCGCGTTCAAGGTCGAACTGATCGACAACATCGCACACGTCCAGATCAACCGGCCTGAAAAGCTCAATGCCATGAATGCGGCATTCTGGGAGGAGATCATCGATATCTTCCAGTGGGTGGACGACACCGATGCCATACGGGTGGTGGTCATCAGTGGCGCCGGCAAGCATTTTTCTGCCGGCATCGACCTGGCGCTACTGGCGTCGGTGGCGGGCCAGCTGGGCAAGGATGTGGGGCGCAATGCGCGGCTGTTGCGCAAGACCATCCTGCGCATGCAGGCTTCGTTCAATGCGGTGGACCAATGCCGCAAGCCGGTGCTGGCGGCGGTGCAGGGCTACTGCATCGGCGGGGCCATCGACCTGATATCAGCCTGCGACATGCGCTATTGCAGCGCTGACGCGCAGTTTTCCATCAAGGAAATCGACATGGGCATGGCGGCCGATGTCGGCACGCTGCAACGTTTGCCACGTATCATCAGCGACGGCATGATGCGGGAGCTGGCCTACACCGGGCGCAATGTGGAGGCTGACGAGGCGCTGCGCATCGGCCTGGTGAACCGCGTGTACGATGACGCTGCTACCCTGCTGGACGGGGTTTTTGCCATGGCCCGCGACATTGCCGCAAAATCGCCCATTGCCGTGGCCGGCACCAAGCACCTGCTCAGCTACATGCGCGACCACCGCGTTGATGACGGCCTCGACTACATCGCTACCTGGAACGCTGCGATGCTGCAGTCCGAAGACCTTCGGCTGGCGATGGCAGCGCACATGAGCAAACAGAAACCGACGTTCACCGACTGACAACCCGGGGGACGCGCCTTACAGGAACCCTGATATGTCAGCACGCTGGACCACTGCAGTACTCGACCCCCAGATCACCGGCGGCCTGGCAGTGGCCCGTAGCCCGGAAGGGTTTCTGGTGGCCGACGAGGGGGCAATGTTCCCCCGGGACTGGCTGAAACGCCAGGGCCTGGACGTGCTGTGTGAACACGGCATCGGCCATTTCGACGGCCAGCCAGTGTTCCTGCTGGAGCTGCACAGCGCAGCGGCCCTGCCAGGCTGCAGCTGGCGCGGCTTGCGCGCGTTCATGCTGGAGGGTGATTTCGACACCTACAAGGTGCTGGGCTATGCCGCACAGATTGGCACCTGGGCGCGGGAACACCGGTTCTGCGGCAGCTGCGGCCAGGCCATGACGCAAATCCGCTGGGAGCGGGCCATGCACTGTACGGCCTGCGACCTGCGCAGCTACCCGCGTATTTCACCGAGCATGATCGTGCTGGTGACCCGTGGCGATGAGATCCTGCTGGCACGCTCCCCGCGCTTTGTGGCCGGCGTATACAGCACCTTGGCAGGTTTCGCAGAGCCCGGCGAGTCTGCCGAGGATTGCCTGGTGCGCGAGGTACACGAAGAAGTGGCGGTGCAGGTGAAGAACATCCAATACGTGGGCAGCCAGTGCTGGCCATTTCCACACTCGATGATGCTGGGTTTTCACGCCGAGTACGCCAGTGGCGACATCGTGATGCAGCCTGATGAAATCGAGGATGCGCAGTGGTTCAGCGTGCACCACCTGCCGCCGCTGCCGGCGGGCCGCTCCATCGCCCGCCACCTCATCGACCTGTACGTTGCACGGCGGTTAGGCCTGCCCGAACCAGTGCTGCCACGCTAGGCGCACGGTCAGCGCCAGCACCACGGTGATGAACACGGGGCGGATGAACTTGCTGCCCCCGCTGATGGCGGTGCGCGCACCAAAGAACGCGCCGACCATCACCGACAGGCCCATGCACAGGCCCACGATGTAATCCACCTGCCCGGACAACACGAACACCGTCAGCGCTGCGATGTTGCTGACGAAGTTCATGCTACGGGCCACGCCGCTGGCACGCACCAGGTCGATGGGGTACAGCAGCAGTGTACTCACCGTCCAGAATGCCCCGGTGCCGGGTCCTGCAACGCCGTCGTAGAAGCCCAGGGCCAGGCCCTGCGGCGCCTGCCACTTCTTGCTGATTGGCGCTTCGGCATCCAGCGGCGCCTTGGGCGTGCCGCCGAACAGCAGGTAGATGCCGCAGGCAAACACGATCACTGGCAGCATCTTGTTCAGCCATTCGGCCGGCATGTAGTGGGCCACCACTGCGCCCAGCAGCGCCCCGACCAAGGTGCCGAGCAATGCCCGCCGCCATTGCACCGGGTGGAACAGCTTGCGCCGGTAGTAGGTGAACCCCGCCGTGGCAGAGCCAAATGTGGAACTGAGCTTGTTGGTGCCCAGCACCAGGTGCGGCGGCATGCCAGCCGTGAGCAGGGCGGGGGTGGTCAGCAGGCCGCCACCGCCGGCGATGGCATCGATGAAACCGGCGACAAAGGCAACCAGGACCAGGATCAGTAGGGTGAGGGGTTCAACGGTGAGCTCGAAGGGCATGGCGTTCTGGCAGGCAGGGAGGCTGGGTGCGACAACAAGCCGCGTGCGAAGCAGCCCATGGTAATGCCGTGAAGGGGCAGGTGCCAGTGCCGAGTGCTTTGCAGAACGCACAGCATGCCGTTTGCTGGCCTCGTCATAGGAACCAGCGGTACTCCCGGGCGCTCACCTCTTGCATGAACGCCAGGTGGTCCTGGCGCTTGTTTTCGCAGTACACCATCACGAACTCCTCCCCCAGGGCTTGTTTGGCCGCCGGGTGGTGCCGCATGGCGGTCACGGCGCTGAGCATGTCCGTGGGGAAATCGATGCCGCTGCTGCGGTCCTCGTTCAGCGGGGCGATCGGTTCCTGCTTGGCATCGAGCCCTTGTTCCATGCCGCACAGGATGGCCGCCAGTACCAGGTAAGGGTTGGCATCGGCACCGGCAAGCCGGTGTTCGATGCGCAAATTGCCTGGGTCCGATTCCGGGATGCGGATGCATGCGTCGCGGTCTTCGAAGCCCCAACTGGCGCGGCTGGCCGCATTGACCATGGCGCCGTAGCGGCGGAAGGCGTTGTGGTTGGCAGCAAAAATCGGCATGCAATGGGGCAGCAGTGCCAGGCAGCCGGCCACAGCGTGGCGAAGCGGGCGCTGGCCGCCCGCTGCCAGCAGGTTGCTGCCCGCTGCATCGTACAGGCTGACGTGCACATGCATGCCGCTGCCAGGTGCCTGCAGGTAGGGTTTACTCATGAACGAGGCGCGGTAGCCGTATTTGAGCGCGACGCCACGGGTGCTGCGGCAGAACAGTGCGGCCCAGTCTGCCGCACGCAGGCCATCATCGCAGTGGCCAAAGTTGATCTCGAACTGGCCGGGCCCCAGCTCCGCGCTGATCACGTTGGCGTCCACGCCTTGCAGGTTGGCGGTGTCGACCATGTCGCGCAGCACGTCGCCAAAGCGCGACAGCCGCTCCATGTGCATGTTCGGCTGGTTATCCGCATCGCCTGTCAGGCTGTCGCGGGGGCACTGCGGCAAGCCGTCTTTCAGCGCGCGGTCGAACAGATAGAACTCCAATTCGAATGCGACTACCGGGTGGATACCCCGCCGCGCCAGGCGTTGCAGCACCCTGGCCAGTACTTCACGGGGTTCGAACTCGATGGGCGCGGGGGTGCCGTCGGTGGTGATCAGCATCTGCCCCAGCGGTTGCTGCTCCCAGGTCACCGGCTTGAGTGTGCCGGGTATCAGCCGGCGCACGGCATCCGGGTCGCCATCGCTGAAACAGTAGTCACCGATGGGGAACAAGCCGCCTTGTGCCCCTAGCAGCACGGCATTTTGTGGCAGCTTCAGGGGGCTGCCTGCAGCAACCTTTTCCAGCATGTCGATGGGGTAGCGCTTGCCGTAGAAGTGGCCAGGGATGTCGAGGCACAGCAGATCGACATAGCGTACCTCAGGGTGGCGCGCCCTGAACGCGCGCACTTCGCTGGGCAGGTCGGGGAAGTCGGTGGCGGTGTTAGCCGTGCTGTCCAAGCCTGAGCTCATGAAACGTATCCAAGATTGTTTCAATCCAATCTAGCAGAAGCCCTACCCGGTGCCAGGCCCACGTGCTGCACCCTTGGCCTGGGTCAGGGGCTGGCCTTTCTGCGGGTTCCCCTCGCTTTGCCCCCTGCAGCCTTGCCGGTTGCCTTTTTGCCTGCGGCGGCCTTGGTTTTGCCGCCGCTTCTGCGCTTCTTTTTCCATGGTGGGGCTGCGCCGGCTGCCGGCCCGCTGATGGTCATGCGCAATCCGCTGCAGCGTTCTACCAGCTTGCCCATCCAGGCCGACTGGCGGGTGACGAATTCGTCCAGGCTCATTTCGCCGCTTTGCACCATGTCCAATGCCTGCTCCCAGATAGCGGTAGTGCCTGGGTCGGCGATGGCGCGGGGCACTGCATCGATCAGGCTGAACGCCGCAGGGGTGGCAGACAGCGCCTTGCCGTTCTTGACCAGGTAGCCGCGGTCGAGCAAGCCCTGGATGATACTGGCGCGGGTGGCCTCGGTGCCGATGCCGGTGGTTTCTTTCAGCTTCTGTTTCAGCCGCGGGTCGTCCACCAGTTTGGCCACGTTCTTCATGGCCTTGATCAGATCACCCTCGGTGAACGGCTTGGGTGGCTGGGTCCACAGGTCCTTCAGTTGCACCGCCTGTACGGCGCAGCCCTGGCCCTGGCTCAGCGCCGGCAGTACCTGAGGCGGGGCGGCTTCACGGCCCTTGGCGGGTGTGAGGGCTTCGGGCAGGGCGCGTCGCCAGCCCGGCTCGATAATCTGTTTGCCGACGGCCCGTAGGGCGTGGCCGGCGCAATCGAAGTCGGCCTGGGTGCGGTCGTATTCGTGGTTTGGCAGAAACTGCGCCAGGTAGCGGGCGCGGATCAGGGTATACACAGCCTTGTGCTTGGCCGGTAGCCGCGCCGGGTCGGTGGCGGCAGCCGTGGGGATGATGCCGTGGTGCGCGCTGACCTTGGCGTCGTTCCAGGCCCGGGAGCGGCGCTGGGGCTCCAGGTGTGGCTGCAGCGGTGCCAGGCTGGCATCGGCCCGCTGCAGTGCAGCCAGAATGCCAGGCGCCTCACTGTGCTGGCTGAGCGGCAGGTAGCCGCAGTCACTGCGTGGGTAGGTGATCAGTTTGTGTGTTTCGTACAGGGCCTGGGCGATGTCCAGGGTTTCCTGGGCACCCAGGCCGAATTTTTTTGAGCACAGCTCCTGCAAGGTGCCGAGATCAAAAGGCAGGGGGGCGGCTTCGCGCACGCGCTCTGTGCTCACCCGCGTAGCCTGTGCGACCCCGGCATTGCTGATGTCTGCTGCGGCCTGTTGCGCCAGTGCCTGGTTCAGGCAGCGGCCCTGCTCGTCGCAGGTGTCGTCCGGTGCCCGCCACTGGGCGTTGAAGGCCTGGCCGGCGTGGGCCAGTTGCACATCGATAGCCCAGAAGGGGACAGGCACGAAATCGGCGATGCTGCGGTCGCGGTCGACCACCAGGCGCAGGGTAGGGGTTTGTACCCGGCCCACTGGCAGCACCCCCTGATAGCCCGATTGCCGGCCCAGCAGGGTGAACAGCCGGCTCATGTTCATGCCGATCAGCCAGTCGGCGCGGGAGCGGCCCAGGGCCGAATGGTACAGGTTGAAGGTTTCGTGGCCGGGCAGCAGGCGGGCCAGGGCCTTGCGAATGGACGCATCGTCCAGGGCCGACAGCCACAACCGCTGTACTGGGCCTCGGTAACGGCAATGCTCGACCAGCTCGCGGGCGATCATTTCGCCTTCGCGGTCCGCGTCGGTGGCGATGACGAGCTCGCGGGCTTCGCCCAGCAGGCGCTTGACCGCCTTGAACTGGCTGGCCGTTTTGGGTTTGACCTGCATCTTCCACTGCGCCGGGATGATCGGCAGGTCGGCGAGGTTCCAGCGCTTGTAGCGCTCGTCGTAGCTGTCTGGCGGGGCGGTTTCCAGCAGGTGGCCGATGCACCAGGTTACGCAGACGTCGGTACCCTGCCAACAGCCGTCGGCCTTGCGATGGGCGCCGAGCACCTTGGCGATGTCTTTTGCCTGGGAGGGCTTTTCACACAGGAACAGGCGCATGGCCGCAGACGCTTCATCAGGTAGATGAGCACTAGGATGCGCAAGCAGGCGCCGGGAGGCAAGTTTTATCTGGATGGATGTACAGGTTTTTGTGAGGGCTTGTGTTCTGTCATCACGGCATGCGCTCGCTCGTTTACCCATTCGGTAGGCGCGAGCGCACCGCGTGACAGGGCCGCAGCGCGGCCCTGCGTGTCAGCCTTGGGCGTCGCGCAACATGTCCACGTGCGGAATACCCGCCTCCAGGAACTCCTCACTCACCACGCGAAAGCCCAGCCGTTCGTAAAACGGTGTGGCATGCACTTGGGCACTCAAGCGCTGCGTTTTCAGATCACGGTGCTGCGCTTCGGCGATTACCGCATTCATCAAGGCATCGCCCACCTTCAAACCCCGCCAGTCCTTGAGCACCGACACACGGCCGATGGTGCCGTCAGACAGCAACCTGGCCGTACCGATCGCATAGTCACCTTCAACGGCCAGGAAGTGCACCGCCGTCGGGTCGTCGGAGTCCCATTCAAGTTCAGGCGGCACGTGTTGCTCGGCGATGAACACCGCTTCACGGATGCGGCGGATGTCGGCGTTGTCCTTGTGCCAATCGGCGAGGCGCACACGAATTTTATTCATTGGCGAATCCCAGGCTTCCTTGCTTGACCAGTTGCTGCACCAGCATCAGTGCGTCTTCATCCTGTAGCCATTGGCCGAGGTTGTCGATGTGCAGGGCATCGGCTGCGCAGACCAGCTTCAGCAATTCACGCAACTTGCCAGGCAGCGGGCAGCTGCGACCGCTGGCGAACAGCAACAGGTCTTGTTCGAACTCCGACCAGGCCATGCGCGCGCTCGGGTTGCGGATCAGGATCGCACCCTGCTCGAGGGCATCGATCAGTTCTTCCTCCGACAGCTCTTCGCCGACGATTTGCTCGGGGTAGCGCGGCTCGGTCATGAACTGGCCGAACCAGGTCAGCAGCAGGTCCTTGTCACCCATGTGCTTCTCGAGCAGCGCCTTGAGGCGGTCGAGGGCATCGTGCTGGATCTGGTGAGGGTCGCTGGCGGGCTGCGCGTCGGCGTCGCTGTAGCGCTCTTCGTCCGGCAGGAACTGGCCGAGGAAGTCGGTGAAGTGGGTCAGCACTTCGGCGGCGCTTGGGGCACGGAAGCCGACAGAGTAGGTAAGGCAGTCGTCCACCGCCACGCCATAGTGGGCCAGGCGCGGTGGCAGGTAGAGCATGTCACCGGGCTCCAGGGTCCACTCACCGCTCTGCTCGAATTCGGCCAGGATGCGCAGGTCGCTGTGTTCCAGCAGCGCGCTGTCGCTGCTGCACATCTGGCCCACTTTCCAGTTGCGCTGGCCGTGGCCTTGCAGCAGGAACACGTCATAGTTGTCAAAGTGCGGGCCAACGCTGCCGCCTGGGGCCGCAAAGCTGATCATCACGTCATCGATGCGCCAGCTGGGCAGAAAACGGAAGTTTTCCAGCAGCTCGGCCACTTCCGGCACAAACTGGTCCACCGCCTGAACCAGCAGGGTCCAGTCTTTTTCTGGCAGCTCGGCGAAGGTGTCTTCGTTGAACGGGCCGCGACGCAGTTCCCAGGGGTGGGCGCCGTGCTCCAGCACGATCCGCGACTCCACTTCCTCCTCCAGCGCCAGGCCCGCGAGTTCGTCGGGGTCGATTGGGCTGATGAAATCGGGGAACGCCTGGCGCACCAGCAGCGGCTTCTTCTGCCAGTAGTCGCGCATGAATTCACGGGCAGAAATGCCGCCCAGCAGCTGCAGTGGAGTATCAGGATTCATGTTCAACCTATTGAAAAATCGTAATTTTCGTACGGGAATAAAAACGCCCGGCCAGGCCGGGCGTTGGGCGCGACGGTTGCTTTAGACGCGCTTGGCCTGGGCTGCCGCGTTACCGATGTAGGTCGCGGGGGTCAGCTGCTTGAGCTCGGCCTTGGCGTCGGCTGGCATGTCCAGGCCGTCGATGAAGGTCAGCAGTGCATCAGGGGTGATGCCCTTGCCACGGGTCAGCTCCTTGAGCTTCTCGTAGGGGTTCTCGATGTTGAAGCGACGCATGACGGTCTGGATCGGCTCGGCGAGCACTTCCCAGCAGGCGTCGAGGTCGGCCGCGATGCGGGCTTCGTTCACTTCCAGCTTGCCGATGCCTTTCAGGCTGGCTTCGTAGGCGATGACGCTGTGGGCAAAACCCACGCCCAGGTTGCGCAGCACGGTGGAGTCGGTGAGGTCGCGCTGCCAGCGCGAGATCGGCAGCTTGCTGGCCAGGTGCTGGAACAGCGCGTTGGCGATGCCCAGGTTGCCTTCGGAGTTCTCGAAGTCGATCGGGTTGACCTTGTGCGGCATGGTCGATGAGCCGATTTCGCCAGCCACGGTCTTCTGTTTGAAGTAACCCAGCGAAATGTAGCCCCACACATCCCGGTCGAAGTCGATGAGGATGGTGTTGAAGCGGGCAATGGCATCGAACAGCTCGGCGATGTAGTCGTGCGGCTCGATTTGCGTGGTGTAGGGGTTGAACTGCAGGCCCAGTTCGTCTTCGATGAAGGCGCGGGCGTTCTGCTCCCAGTCGACCTGCGAGTAGGCCGACAGGTGGGCGTTGTAGTTGCCCACGGCACCGTTGATCTTGCCCAGCAGCGGCACGGCCGCCACTTGGGCGATCTGGCGCTCCAGGCGGTACACGACGTTGGCCAGCTCCTTGCCGAGGGTGGTTGGCGAGGCTGGCTGGCCGTGGGTGCGCGACAGCATCGGCACCTCGGCGTGGGCATGGGCCAGGGCACGGATGGCCTCGGCGATCTGGCGCATCAGCGGCAGCAGCACGTCATCACGGCCAGCGCGCAGCATCAGGGCGTGGGACAGGTTGTTGATGTCCTCGCTGGTGCAGGCGAAGTGGATGAACTCGCTGACTTTGGCCAGCTCTGGCAACTGGGCAGCCTGCTCCTTGAGCAGGTACTCGATAGCCTTGACGTCGTGGTTGGTGGTGCGCTCGATTTCCTTGACGCGTTCGGCGTGTTCAAGCTTGAAATCGGTGGCCAGGCTGTCGAGCACGGCGTTGGCCTCGGCCGAGAACGCCGGCACTTCGCCGATTTGCGGGTGGGCCGCCAGGCGCTGCAACCAGCGCACTTCGACCAGGGCGCGGAAACGGATCAGGCCGAATTCGCTGAAGATGGGGCGCAAGGCCTGGGTTTTGCCGGCGTAACGGCCGTCAACAGGGGAAACCGCAGTGAGCGAAGAAAGCTGCATGGGGTGTTCTCGGACAGTCAGGCTTTTGGAGGGCGCATATCATACATTAAAAGGCAGCCACAATCCACGAAGCTGCAAGCTGCAAGCTGCAAGCTGCAAGCTAAAAGCCGCAAGCTACAAGCTACAAGCTACAAGCTACAAGCTACAAGCTACAAGCTAAAGGCGAACTGCTTCTACTTGCAGCTTGCAGCTTACCGCTTGAAGCTACCTAACCATGTCGTAAAGTTCGTTGAGCAGTTTGCGGCGGCTGAATACCAGTTGCCAGCGGTGGCCGCCCAGCTGGCGCCACAGGCGGGCGGCGCGGATGCCGGCCAGCAGCAGGGCGCGGATTTTCGAGGCGTTGCTGGCCTGCTGCAGGAAACGCATGTCGCCGTGCACCTGAATACGTTGGCGCAAGGTGCTGAGGGTGTCCTGGTACAAGGCTCCACTGGAGGCGATGACGTTTTCATGAACCAGGCCGAAATGGTCGGCCTGGGACTGAATTTGCGGCAGGCGGTTGCCGATGGTGTCCAGCAAGTCGCCGCGCTTGTTCAGCTGGCGCTCGAGGCCCAGCATCGACAGGGCATAACGCAGGGGTTCGCGCTGCAGGCTGCTGGGGTCGCGCTCCAGGGCGCCTACCAGTGCACGGTAGCCGTCGCGCAGGTTGAGGTCGTCGCCACCGAACACCTCCAGGGTGTCCTTTGGGTCACGCACCAGCAGGCTGCCCAGCATGCAGCCGATGTTGGCCTCGCTGGCCTGGCCGGTACGGGCAATGCGGTCGACCAGCACGGCGGCCTGGAACACCCCGCCCAGCGCTACCAGTTGCTCCTGCAGGTTGGTCATGAGCGCGGGCTCCAGGGCTCTGCGGTTTCGATGACGCCACCACCCAGGCACACCTGGCCGTCGTAGAACACCACCGACTGGCCAGGGGTAACGGCCCGTTGCGGCTCGTCGAACACGGCGCGGTAGCCACTGGCGGTGCGCTCCAGGGTGCAGGGCTGGTCGCTCTGGCGGTAGCGCACCTTGGCGGTGAGGTTGCGTGGGCCGGTGAGGTCAACCGGGTTGACCCAGAAAATCTCCGAGGCGAGCAGGGCACGGGAGAACAGCCAGGGGTGTTCGTTGCCTTGGCCGACCACCAGCACGTTGCGCTCCAGGTCCTTGTGCAGCACGTACCACGGCTCGTCACCGGCGTCTTTCAGGCCGCCGATACCCAGGCCCTGGCGCTGGCCGATGGTGTGGTACATCAGGCCGTGGTGGCGGCCAATCACTTCACCGTCCGTGGTTTCGATGTCGCCTGGCTGCGCCGGCAGGTACTGCTTGAGGAAGTCGCTGAAGCGGCGCTCGCCAATGAAGCAAATGCCCGTGGAGTCTTTCTTCTTGGCGGTAGCCAGGCCATGTTTCTCGGCGATGGCACGCACCTCGGGCTTTTCCAGCTCACCCACCGGGAACAGGGTGCGGGCGATTTCCTTGCCGCCCACGGCATGCAGGAAGTAGCTCTGGTCCTTGTTCGGGTCCAGGCCCTTGAGCAGCTCGGTGACAGCGCCGGTGTCGCGGCGGCGTACGTAGTGGCCGGTGGCGATCAGGTCGGCACCCAGCGACAGGGCGTAATCGAGGAACGCCTTGAACTTGATTTCGCGGTTGCAGAGGATGTCGGGGTTGGGCGTGCGGCCCGCCTTGTACTCTTCGAGGAAGTGCTCGAACACATGGTCCCAGTACTCGGCGGCGAAGTTGGCCGTGTGCAGCTTTATGCCAATGCGGTCGCATACGGCCTGGGCGTCTGCCAGGTCTTCGCGGGCGGTGCAGTATTCGGTGCCGTCGTCCTCTTCCCAGTTTTTCATGAACAGCCCTTCCACCTGGTAGCCCTGCTCGATGAGCAGAAGGGCGGAGACGGAAGAGTCCACGCCGCCGGACATGCCGACGATGACGCGGGTCTTGGCGGGGTCTTTAAGTACTGGGCTGGTCATGGTTACCGGTGTGTATCAAGGGGGAAAAACGCCGATTCTATCAAACCCGCAGCGGCGCGTCAGTCGCGCAGCAGGGCAAGGCTGTGCAAGGAGCCAGCCAGGTAGTCGTCAAGGCAGCGCGGTACCAGTTCGCTGCGCCAGCGCGCCGGGTCGGCCAGCAACTCGTCGCGGGTCAGCCACAGCGCACGGGTAATGTCGCTGTCCAGGGCCAGGTCGGCATGATGGCGCACGGGGCGTGCGGCAAAGCAGATGCGCTGGTAGGTCACGCCGTTGCTGGGTGCGGTGTACAGGTAGATACCCACCAGGCCGGTTAACTCGACCTCCCAGGCGGTTTCTTCCAGGGTTTCGCGCAAGGCGGCCTGGGCCAGGCTTTCATCAGGTTCCAGGTGGCCAGCAGGTTGGTTGAATACGGCTTTACCGGCCTTGAACTCCTCGACAAAGAGAAATTTGCCATCTTGCTCAATTACGGTGGCGACGGTGATATGGGGTTGCCAGGACACGATCAGTACTCCTTAGGAGCTGCAAGCTGCAAGCTGCAAGCTTCAAGCTTCAAGCTTCAAGACAAGGCGTGCGCGAACCGCTTTTACTTGTAGCTTGCAGCTTGAAACTTGCAGCTGAAAAAAAACCCCGGTGCGTGGCCGGGGTTTTTGCTGTTACTTCAAGCCAAGCTTACAGGGCTGCAATAGCGCTGTTCAGGGTCTGGCTTGGGCGCATCACCTTGGCGGTCAGCTCGGCATCCGGGGCGTAGTAGCCACCGATGTCGACTGGCTTGCCTTGCACCGCATTCAGTTCGGCAACGATGGCCTCTTCGTTATCACCCAGGGCCTTGGCCAGTGGCGCGAAGCGAGCCTGCAAGGCGGCGTCGTCGTTCTGTGCGGCCAGTGCCTGGGCCCAGTACAGGGTCAGGTAGAAGTGGCTGCCACGGTTGTCGATACCGCCGACCTTGCGCGAAGGCGACTTGTTGGTGTCGAGGAACTTGCCAGTGGCCTGGTCCAGGGTGCTGGCCAGCACTTTTGCACGTGGGTTGTCATAGGTGTTGCCCAGGTGCTCCAGCGATGCGGCCAGGGCCAGGAATTCACCCAGCGAGTCCCAGCGCAGGAAGTTCTCTTCCACCAGTTGCTGTACGTGCTTGGGTGCCGAGCCGCCAGCGCCGGTTTCGAACAGGCCACCGCCGCTCATCAGCGGGACAATGGACAGCATCTTGGCGCTGGTGCCCAGTTCCATGATCGGGAACAGGTCGGTGAGGTAGTCGCGCAGCACGTTGCCGGTCACCGAGATGGTGTCCTTGCCTTCGCGGATGCGGGCCAGGGAGAACTTGATGGCCTCTACCGGGGCCAGGATGCGGATGTCCAGGCCGGAAGTGTCGTGGTCTTTCAGGTACTTCTGCACCTTCTCGATCATGACGCCGTCGTGGGCGCGGGCCGGGTCCAGCCAGAACACCGCAGGGGTGCTGCTGAGGCGGGCACGGTTGACGGCCAGCTTGACCCAGTCCTGGATCGGCGCGTCTTTCACCTGGCACATACGGAAGATGTCACCGGCTTCGACGTTCTGCTCCAGCACCACGGTGCCCTTGCTGTCGACCACCCGTACCACACCGTCGGCCTGGATCTGGAAGGTCTTGTCGTGGGAGCCGTACTCTTCGGCTTTCTGCGCCATCAGGCCAACGTTCGGTACGCTGCCCATGGTGGTCGGGTCGAAGGCGCCGTTGGCCTTGCAGTCTTCGATGGTGGCCTGGTAGATGCCGGCGTAGCAGCGGTCCGGGATCACAGCCTTGGCGTCCTGCAGCTCACCTGCGGTGTTCCACATCTTGCCCGAGTCACGGATCATGGCCGGCATCGAGGCGTCGACGATCACGTCGCTTGGCACGTGCAGGTTGGTGATGCCCTTGTCGGAGTTGACCATGGCCAGGGCCGGGCGCTGGGCGTACAGGGCCTGGATGTCGGCTTCGATCTCGGCCTGCTTGTCGGCTGGCAGGTCCTTGATGCGGGCGTACAGGTCGCCGATGCCGTTGTTGGCGTTGAAGCCGACTTCGGCCAGCGCTGCGGCATGCTTGGCCAGCACATCGTTGTAGAACTCTTCGACGATCACGCCGAACATGATCGGGTCGGACACCTTCATCATGGTGGCCTTCAGGTGCACCGACAGCAGCACGCCAGACGCCTTGGCGTCGGCGATCTGCTCGGCGATGAAGGCTTTCAGGGCCTTGCGGCTCATGGTGGCGCAGTCGATGACTTCAGCTGCCTTGACGGCGGTTTTTTCTTTCAGGACGGTGGTGGTGCCATCCTTGCCGACCAGCTCGATACGCAGGCTGTCGTCAGCTTCGATCAGGGCGGCCTTTTCGCTGCCGTAGAAGTCGCCTTGGGTCATGTGAGCCACGTGCGACTTGGAGTCGGCAGCCCAGGCGCCCATCTTGTGCGGGTGCTTGCGTGCGTAGTTCTTGACCGACAGCGGGGCGCGGCGGTCGGAGTTGCCTTCGCGCAGTACCGGGTTTACCGCCGAACCCTTGATGCGGTCGTAGCGGGCGCGGGATTCTTTCTCTTGCGCGGTGGCCGGCTCGTCAGCGTAGTCAGGGATGTTGTAGCCCTTGGCTTGCAGTTCCTTGATCGCGGCCTTGAGCTGCGGTACCGAGGCGCTGATGTTAGGCAGCTTGATGATGTTGGCTTCAGGGGTGGTAGCCAGCTGGCCCAGTTCCGCCAGGTGATCGCCTACTTGCTTCTCTGCGCCCAGTTGCTCCGGGAAGGCGGCGAGGATGCGACCGGCCAGGGAGATATCGCGGGTTTCGACGGCGATGTCAGCGCAAGCGGTGAAGGCTTCGATGATCGGCAGCAGCGAGTAGGTGGCGAGGGCGGGGGCTTCGTCGGTGAAGGTATAGATGATCTTGGAACGGGTGGGCATGCGGGTTAACTCTCTGTGTGCTGAGCGTGCTCGAGTCTCGTGCTGCGCAGGGTAGGCGCATCGCCCTGGCAGCGCCATGAGCGGAAAGTCGAGAGGCTGCGAGCGGTGATGGTGGATGCATCAGTCGAGCGTCAAGTGCCGAGCTGCGGTAACAACCCGGGCTTCGTGGCCTTCGATGGCCAAGGGCGGTCCGCATTTTTCCAAGGGATCGCCCCGATGACCCTACGGTCGCGGGGCAGTATATCAAACCAATCGGACTAATCAGCAAGGCCAGGTGATATCAGCCCATTTATAAGACGAAAGACGTAGCGGCAATGTGGCCGGTTGTCGCAGCTACCGGGCGCCGGCCGAGGCTCGGCATTTTGTAACTTGCTGCTTCTAACTTGCAGGGTGTGAAAGCTGGATTAGGCTGTGTGGATCGCATGATGTCCAACCCACACCCGACCGCGGAGTAGTGCAAGCATGGGATACCAGAAAATCAAGGTGCCAGCCGATGGCGCCAAGATCACCGTCAATGCCGACCATTCGCTCAATGTGCCTGACAACCCCGTCATCCCCTACATCGAAGGGGACGGCATCGGCATCGATGTCTCGCCGGTCATGATCAAGGTGGTCGACGCTGCGGTGCACAAGGCCTACGGCGGCAAGCGCAAGATCGCCTGGATGGAGGTGTACGCCGGGGAGAAGGCCACCCAGGTCTATGACCAGGACACCTGGCTGCCTCAGGAAACCCTGGATGCTGTGCGCGACTACGTGGTGTCCATCAAGGGGCCGCTGACCACGCCGGTGGGGGGTGGCATCCGTTCGCTGAACGTGGCGCTGCGCCAGCAGCTTGACCTGTACGTCTGCCTGCGCCCGGTATTGTGGTTCCAGGGGGTGCCCAGCCCGGTCAAGAAGCCGGGTGACGTGGACATGGTGATCTTCCGCGAGAACTCCGAGGACATCTATGCCGGCATCGAATGGAAGGCGGGCTCCCCTGAAGCCGACAAGGTGATCAAGTTCCTGAAAGAAGAGATGGGGGTCACCAAGATCCGCTTCGACCAGGACTGCGGCATCGGCATCAAGCCGGTGTCGCGCGAGGGCACCAAGCGGCTGGTGCGCAAGGCCTTGCAATACGTGGTGGACAACGACCGCGAATCGCTGACGTTGGTGCACAAGGGCAACATCATGAAGTTCACCGAGGGCGCTTTCAAAGACTGGGGCTACGAGGTGGCGCGTGACGAGTTCGGCGCCGAACTGCTCGATGGCGGCCCGTGGATGCGCTTCAAGAACCCGAAGTCCGGCCGCGAGGTCATCGTCAAGGACGCCATCGCCGATGCCATGCTGCAGCAGATCCTGCTGCGCCCGGCCGAATACGATGTGATCGCCACCCTCAACCTCAACGGTGACTACCTGTCCGATGCGCTGGCCGCCGAGGTCGGGGGTATCGGCATCGCGCCGGGCGCCAACCTGTCCGATACGGTCGCCATGTTCGAGGCCACCCACGGCACGGCGCCCAAATATGCGGGGCAGGACAAGGTCAACCCGGGGTCGGTGATTCTGTCTGCAGAAATGATGCTCAGGCACATGGGCTGGACCGAAGCAGCCGACCTGATCATCAAGGGCACCAATGGGGCCATCGCCGCCAAGACGGTGACCTATGATTTCGAAAGGCTGATGGACGGTGCCACCCTGGTGGGCAGCTCAGGCTTTGGCGAGGCAATGATCAAGCACATGTAACCGCACCGCAAGCCGGCCGCTGCCTTGCAGGCAAGCGGCCGGTCACTGGCCAAACAAGGGCGCCCAGCCCTGTCAGGCGTCGGCGGTGTTGCTGGCTGCAGCCGTGCTAGCCTGGGCCTGGGTGACAGCGCTCGTGATGTTCACCGCATGCAGCCCCTTGGGCCCCTGGATGATATCGAACGTCACGGCCTGCCCGGCCTTCAGGGTTTTGTATCCGTCCATCTGGATGGCTGAAAAGTGGGCGAAAAGGTCTTCATCCTTGCCATCTTCAAGGACGAACCCATAGCCCTTGGCATTGTTGAACCACTTGACTTTGCCGCTTGCCATCCCTATGTCCCTCTGCAAAGGACTCCATCACTGGAGTATCATCCACGTCATCCGCATACGAACCTGCGAAAAAATCGGGTTGACTGCGCGGATCTTTATTGACCACGGTGGGTTCTTATTGGTTGTAACACCGTTTTGCCGATAGTCAAGGTCATGCGGCGGCTGCACCAACGGCCTGCTGCAGGGTCAACCCATAACCTTATCCTGTCGATGTGATGAAATTCTTTCCATGCATGCACACAGCCAGATTCGACTAACATTCAATCAGGATCGCCCTCAATCCAACGAGGACGATGGCGCTGGTCTGGCGGTTCAGGAAGCCAAGCCGATCCTGCAGGCCCCACCGATGTACAAGGTGGTTTTATTCAACGATGACTACACGCCGATGGATTTCGTCGTCGAAGTGCTCGAAACGTTCTTTAATCTGAACCGCGAGCTGGCGACCAAGATCATGCTGACCGTCCATACCGAAGGGCGGGCAGTGTGCGGATTGTTTACCCGCGACATCGCCGAAACAAAGGCCATGCAGGTCAACCAATACGCCAGGGAAAGCCAGCATCCGCTACTCTGTGAAATCGAGAAGGACGGTTAATCGCCGACCACTTGGGTATGAGGTGAAGCTATGTTAAACCGCGAGCTCGAAGTCACCCTCAATCTTGCCTTCAAGGAGGCCCGTTCGAAGCGTCATGAGTTCATGACCGTCGAACATCTGCTGCTGGCACTCCTTGACAATGAGGCTGCCGCGACGGTTCTGCGCGCCTGTGGCGCCAATCTCGACAAGCTCAAGCACGACCTGCAAGAGTTCATCGATTCAACCACGCCGCTGATCCCGGTCAGCGACGAAGACCGTGAAACCCAGCCCACCCTGGGCTTCCAGCGGGTGCTGCAGCGTGCCGTGTTCCACGTGCAAAGCTCTGGCAAGCGCGAAGTCACCGGGGCCAACGTGCTGGTGGCCATTTTCAGCGAACAGGAAAGCCAGGCCGTGTTCCTGCTCAAGCAGCAGAGCGTGGCCCGTATCGACGTGGTCAACTTCATCGCCCATGGCATCTCCAAGGTGCCTGGCCACGGCCCGCATTCCGAAAGCGACCAGGAAATGCAGGACGAGGACGGTGGCGAAACCACATCCTCCAGCAACCCGCTGGATGCCTACGCCAGCAACCTGAACGAGCTGGCCCGTGCCGGGCGCATCGACCCGCTGGTGGGCCGCGAACAGGAAGTGGAGCGCGTGGCGCAGATTCTGGCGCGTCGCCGCAAGAACAACCCGCTGCTGGTGGGTGAGGCGGGGGTGGGCAAAACCGCCATCGCCGAAGGCCTGGCCAAGCGTATCGTTGATGGCCAGGTGCCCGACCTGCTGGCCCAAAGCGTGGTCTACTCCCTGGACCTCGGCGCGTTGCTGGCCGGTACCAAGTACCGCGGCGACTTCGAGAAGCGCTTCAAGGCGCTGCTTGGCGAGTTGCGTAAACGCCCGCAGGCCATCCTGTTCATCGACGAGATTCACACCATCATCGGTGCCGGTGCGGCGTCGGGCGGGGTGATGGATGCCTCCAACCTGCTCAAACCGCTGCTGTCGTCGGGTGAAATCCGTTGCATCGGCTCTACCACGTTCCAGGAATTCCGCGGCATCTTCGAGAAAGACCGGGCTTTGGCCCGCCGCTTCCAGAAGGTGGATGTGAGCGAGCCGTCGGTGGAAGACACCGTGGGCATCCTGCGTGGCCTGAAAGGCCGCTTCGAGAGCCACCACAATATCGAGTACAGCGATGAGGCGCTGCGCGCCGCTGCGGAACTCGCTTCGCGGTACATCAACGATCGCCACATGCCTGACAAGGCCATTGATGTGATCGACGAAGCGGGTGCTTACCAGCGCCTGCAGCCAGAAGCCAACCGTGTGAAGCGTATCGATGTGCCGCAGGTTGAAGACATCGTTGCCAAGATCGCGCGCATTCCGCCAAAGCATGTCACCAGCTCCGACAAGGAACTGCTGCGTAACCTGGAGCGTGACCTGAAGCTGACCGTGTTCGGCCAGGATGCTGCCATCGACTCGTTGGCTACCGCGATCAAGCTGTCTCGCGCCGGGCTCAAATCGCCCGACAAACCTGTCGGTTCGTTCCTGTTCGCCGGCCCTACCGGCGTGGGCAAGACCGAGGCGGCACGGCAGTTGGCCAAGGCCCTGGGTGTGGAGCTTGTGCGCTTCGACATGTCGGAATACATGGAGCGCCACACCGTGTCGCGCCTGATCGGTGCGCCACCCGGGTATGTGGGCTTCGACCAGGGCGGTCTGCTGACCGAAGCCATCACCAAGCAACCTCACTGCGTATTGCTGCTCGACGAAATCGAGAAGGCCCACCCGGAAGTCTTCAACCTGCTGTTGCAGGTGATGGACCACGGTACCCTTACCGATAACAACGGGCGCAAGGCGGACTTCCGTAACGTGATCCTGATCATGACCACCAACGCCGGGGCAGAAACGGCAGCGCGGGCCTCGATCGGCTTCACTCATCAGGACCATGCGTCCGATGCCATGGAGGTCATCCGCAAAAGCTTCACGCCGGAGTTCCGCAACCGCCTGGACACCATCATCCAGTTTGGCCGCCTGAGCACCGAAACCATCAAGAGCATCGTCGACAAGTTCCTTATCGAGTTGCAGGCTCAGCTGGAGGACAAGCGCGTGTTGTTGGAAGTCAGCGATGCCGCACGCGGCTGGCTGGCAGTATCGGGCTACGACGTGCAGATGGGCGCACGGCCGATGGCGCGGTTGATCCAGGACAAGATCAAGCGGCCGCTGGCCGAGGAGATCCTGTTCGGGGAGCTGGCCGAGCATGGCGGTGTGGTGCATGTCGACTTGCGTGACGGCGAGCTGGTGTTCGACTTCGAGACTACCGCCGAGGTGGCGTAAGGGTGTTGGGGCCGCCTTGCGGCCCCTCTGTCGCCCACAAAAAAGCCCGGCACATGGCCGGGCTTTTTCATGGCTGGAGCTTAGCGCGCACGGTAGGTGATGCGGCCCTTGCTCAGGTCGTATGGCGTCAGCTCGACGCGAACCTTGTCGCCAGTGAGAATACGGATGTAGTTTTTGCGCATCTTTCCGGAGATGTGCGCGGTTACGACGTGCCCGTTTTCCAACTCCACGCGGAACATGGTGTTGGGCAGGGTGTCGACGACAGTACCTTCCATTTCGAAGCTGTCTTCTTTCGACATGCAGTTGAGCCCTCGGATCCAGTGTTGGCCCGACGCATAACCGCACCGGGCAAAAAAGTGGCGTGGATTATGCCGGAAAACTGTGTTTCAAGCCAATGCTTTCAATTGAGGGTGACCCAGCGCTGGTTTATCAGCAATTCGATGGGCCGGTACTGCGTCTTGTAGTTCATCTTCTTGCAGTTCTTGATCCAGTAACCCAGGTAAACCGCCTCCAGGCCCTGGCGCAACGCCTCGCCGATCTGCCACAAAATGGCGAAGCGGCCCAGGCTGCGTCGCTCTTCGTCAGGCTCGTAAAAGGTGTAGACGGCAGACAGGCCGTTGGGCAACAGGTCGCACACTGCTACCGCCAGCAGGCGCCCGCCGGCGCGGAACTCGTAAAACCAGCAAAACGGCAGGTCACGTACCAGAAAGGTGGAAAACTGGTCACGGCTGGGTGGGTACATGTCGCCGTCGGCATGCCGGGCCTCGATGTAGCGCCGGTACAGCTCGAAATATTCTTCTTTGAAGGCGGGGCGTGCTGCGGTCACCGTCATGTCGGTGTTGCGCTTGAGAATGCGCCGCTGCTGGCGGCTGGGGGCGAAGCGTGCAGCCGGGATGCGTGCCGGCACGCAGGCATTGCAGTTCTGGCAATGGGGGCGATACAGGTGATCGCCGCTGCGACGGAAGCCCATTTCCGACAGATCGGCGTACACGTGCACGTCCATCGGCTGGCTGGGGTCCAGAAACAGGGTGGTGGCCTGCTCGTCTGGCAGGTAGCTGCAGGAGTGGGGTTGAGTGGCATAAAACTTCAACCGCGCCAGCTCTGTCATGATCAACCCCCTCGGTAAGACGTTGCCTTAAGTGTAAGCCAGCTGTAGAAACTCGCCTAGGCGACCCAGCTGGCACTGTTGGGTTGGTCCAGATGGCGGTCGAGGTAGCGGGCGAACTCGGCGCGGCTGATGGCGTGCGCGCCCAGGCTGTGCAGGTGGTTGGTGGGCATCTGGCAGTCGACCAGCACGAAGCCGGCCTCGCGCAAGTGGTTCACCAGGGTTACAAAGCCTACCTTGGAGGCGTTGTCGGCGTGGCTGAACATCGACTCCCCGAAAAACAGCTGGCCCATGGCTAGGCCATACAGGCCACCCACCAGCTCGCCATCCTGGCGTACCTCCACGGAGTGAGCGATGCCGCGGCGATGCAGCTCGCAATAGGCAGCGCACATGCTGTCAGTGATCCAGGTGCCGTCGGTGTAGCTGCGCGGCGCGGCGCAGGCCGCGATCACGCCGGCAAAGTCCGTGTCGAAGCTGACCTGGTAGCGGCCCTGGCGCATCAGCTTGGCCAAGGAGCGCGAGACATGTAGCTGGCCGGGCAGCAGCACCGTGCGTGGGTCGGGCGACCACCACATGATCGGCTGGCCGTCCTGGTACCACGGAAAGCAGCCATGCCGATACGCCTGCACCAGGCGCTCGGGGCTCAGGTCGCCGCCGGCGGCCAGCAGGCCGTTGGGTTCTTGCAGGGCCTTTTCCAGTGGCGGGAAGGTGAGGGCGTCGCGGGTGAGCCAGGTCAGCATGGTCTGCCTAACGGTGGGGGAGGGGAGAGGGGCAGCATGGCGCGGGTACTTGCCAGGGTCAATGCCGAGGGGGCTGATGTGCGGCGGCGCCTCACAACCGAATAGGCAAATTCCCACGCATTCATGAAAGCGTCGGCACCATCTGCCACATTTGCTGTCACACCTGTGCAAAAACACAGCATAAGCCTTTGTCACAGAAGGCAATGCGTGCTCAAATTGCAGCTATTGGAAAGTCGCCCCCGGTCAGACCCCTTATGGCTAAGCGCCATGGCGGCTGGCGGGCAGTAATGTTAAAAGTAGTGATCCGTTGGCCCAGGCCTGGCCGGTCACTACTGGACGCGCACCACGCGCAGGAATAGACGCGTTTTGAAGAAATCCACCGCAACCCCAGCTCCCTTGCCTGTGCCCCTGTGGCGGCAGCAGCTGCACTATCGCCTGAAGGAAGGCGCGTTGATCGCTGTCGGCGCCCTGTGCCTGTACCTGTGGATGGCGCTGCTCACCTACGACACCTCGGACCCGGCTTTCAGCCACACGGCCACGGTCGACCAGGTGCAGAATGCCGCCGGGCGTGCCGGGGCGTACTTCGCCGACATCCTGTTCATGGTGCTCGGCTATTTCGCCTACATCTTCCCGCTGCTGCTGGCGCTCAAGACCTGGCAGATCTTCCGTCAGCGTCACCAGCCCTGGGACTGGAGCGGCTGGCTGTTCTCCTGGCGGCTGATCGGCCTGGTGTTCCTGGTGCTGTCGGGCGCGGCCCTGGCGCACATTCATTTCCACCCCCCGGCCAGCATGCCGTTCTCGGCTGGCGGGGCGTTGGGCGAAAGCCTCGGCGAGCTGGCCCGCAACTTCTTGAACGTGCAGGGCAGCACCCTGATGTTCATCGCTCTGTTCCTGTTCGGCCTGACCGTATTTACAGACCTGTCGTGGTTCAAGGTGATGGACCTTACCGGCAAGATCACCCTCGACCTGCTGGAACTGGTGCAAGGCGCCGCGTCGCGCTGGTGGGAGGCGCGCAACGAGCGCAAGCGCCTGGAGGCGCAGCTGCGCGACGATGAACCGGTGGTGCCTGCGGCCAAGGCCGCGCCCGTTACGCCGGAAAAACGCGAACCGGCCAAAACACCGCTGCGCGAGCGCCTGTTCAAGCGCGAAGAAGCCCCTGCCCAGGCGGCAGAGCCGCGCGAGCCTACCCTGGGGCGTGAACCTGTATTGGCCCGCGAACCGGTGGCGGAGCGCGAGCCCGTGGTACCGCGCCCGCAGGCAGCCATGCCAACGATCGTGCCGCCTTCCGCCGCCAAGGCGCCCGAGCCCAGCAAGCGGGTGATGAAAGAGAAGCAGGCGCCACTGTTCATCGACAGCGCCGTGGAGGGCACCTTGCCGTCCATTTCCATCCTGGACCCGGCCGAACAGAAAAAGATCGAGTATTCGCCTGAATCGTTGGCGGGCGTAGGTCAGTTGCTGGAGATCAAACTCAAGGAGTTCGGCGTCGAAGTGACGGTGGATTCCATCCATCCGGGCCCCGTGATCACCCGCTATGAAATCCAGCCTGCGGCCGGTGTGAAGGTCAGCCGTATCGCCAACCTCGCCAAGGACCTGGCGCGCTCGCTGGCCGTGACCAGCGTGCGCGTAGTGGAAGTGATCCCGGGCAAGACCACCGTCGGTATCGAGATCCCCAATGAAAACCGGCAGATGGTGCGCTTCTCCGAGGTGCTGGCCACGCCGCAGTACGATGACCAGAAGTCCCCGGTAACGCTGGCGCTGGGCCATGACATCGGTGGCAAACCGGTGATCACCGACCTCGCCAAGATGCCCCACCTGCTGGTTGCCGGTACAACCGGCTCCGGTAAGTCGGTGGGTGTGAACGCCATGATTCTGTCGATCCTGTTCAAGTCCAGCCCGGAAGACGCGCGGCTGATCATGATCGACCCGAAAATGCTCGAGCTGTCCATCTACGAAGGCATCCCGCACCTGCTGTGCCCGGTGGTCACCGACATGAAGGACGCCGCCAATGCGCTGCGCTGGAGCGTGGCCGAGATGGAGCGCCGCTACAAGCTGATGGCGGCCATGGGCGTGCGTAACCTGGCGGGCTTCAACCGCAAGGTGAAGGACGCCCAGGAAGCGGGTGAAATCATTCACGACCCGCTGTACCGACGCGAAAGCATGGAGGACGAGCCGCCAGCACTGAAAACCCTGCCCACCATCGTAGTGGTGGTGGATGAGTTTGCCGACATGATGATGATCGTCGGCAAGAAGGTTGAAGAGCTGATCGCCCGTATCGCGCAAAAGGCACGTGCGGCGGGTATCCACCTGATTCTCGCTACCCAGCGCCCGTCCGTGGACGTGATCACCGGCCTGATCAAGGCCAACATCCCGACCCGCATGGCCTTCCAGGTATCGAGCAAGATCGACTCGCGTACCATCATCGACCAGGGCGGTGCCGAGCAGTTGCTGGGCCATGGTGACATGCTGTACATGCCGCCCGGTACCAGCCTGCCTATCCGCGTACACGGCGCGTTCGTGTCCGACGATGAAGTGCACCGCGTGGTGGAAGCGTGGAAGCAGCGCGGCGCCCCGGACTACAACGACGACATCCTCAACGGTGTCGAGGAAGCCGGTAGCGGTTTCGAAGGTGGTGGCGGCGGTGGTGATGGCGACGATTCCGAAAGCGACGCCTTGTACGATGAAGCCGTACAGTTCGTGCTCGAGAGCCGCCGTGCGTCCATCTCGGCCGTGCAGCGCAAGCTCAAGATCGGCTACAACCGCGCTGCCCGCATGATCGAAGCCATGGAGATGGCCGGTGTGGTCACCCCCATGAACAGCAACGGCTCGCGCGAAGTGATTGCCCCAGGCGGCCCGCGCGACTGATGATCACCCTGCCGGTCGCCAATCATGGCGGCCGGCCTATTAACGCTCAATGAGGATTCCCATGCGCGCAATTCGCATGCTGTTGGTTTCTGCCCTTGCCCTGGGCCCTGTTGCAGCCTTTGCCGGCGAGCAAGACGTACAACGCCTGACCCAGTTGCTGGAGAAGTCGCAAACCATCGAGGCCAATTTCTCCCAGCTGACCCTGGATGCCGGTGGCACCAGCCTGCAGGAAACGTCTGGCAAGATGACCGTGAAACGGCCAGGCCTGTTCTACTGGCACACCGATGCGCCCCAGGAGCAGGTGGTGGTGTCAGACGGCATCAACGTCACCCTGTGGGACCCTGACCTGGAACAGGCCACCATCAAGAAGCTCGACGTGCGCCTGAACCAGACCCCGGCGCTGTTGTTGTCCGGTGACGTCTCGAAGATCAGCCAGAGCTTCGACATTACGTCGAAGCAGCAGGGCGACGTAATGGACTTCACCCTCAAGCCCAAAACCAAGGACACCTTGTTCGATTCGCTGCGCGTTTCGTTCCGCAAGGGCCTGATCAACGACATGCAGCTGATCGACAGTGTCGGCCAGCGCACCAACATCCTGTTCAACGGCGTCAAGGCCAACCAGGCAGTGGCCGATAGCCGCTTCAAGTTCGACATCCCCAAAGGCGCGGATGTGATCAAGGAGTAACCAGAGCCCGTCATGGACCTGTTTCGAAGCGAACCTGTCGCCCAGCCCCTCGCGGCGCGGCTGCGCCCGTCCAACCTGGACGAGTACGTGGGCCAGGAGCACCTGCTGGCCCGCGGCAAGCCGCTGCGTGAGGCGCTGGAGCAGGGCGCACTGCATTCGATGATTTTCTGGGGGCCGCCTGGGGTGGGCAAGACCACCCTGGCGCGGCTGTTGGCCCAGTTCTGCGATGCGCATTTCGAAACCGTGTCGGCGGTACTGGCCGGGGTGAAGGAGATCCGCCAGGCGGTGGAGGTGGCCAAGCAGCAGGCCGGGCAATACGGCCGGCGCACCATCCTGTTCGTCGATGAAGTTCACCGCTTCAACAAGTCGCAGCAGGACGCCTTTCTGCCGTTTGTGGAAGACGGCACCCTGCTGTTCATCGGCGCGACCACCGAAAACCCATCGTTCGAACTTAACAACGCCTTGCTTTCACGGGCACGGGTGTACGTGCTCAAGAGCCTGGACGAAGCGGCCCTGCGCAAGCTGGTGAACCGTGCACTGACCGAAGAACGTGGGCTGGGCAAGCGCCACCTGCATGTTGGCGATGAGGCGTTCAAGATGCTGATGGCCGCCGCCGACGGCGATGGCCGGCGCATGCTCAACTTTCTGGAAAACGCCGCCGACCTGGCCGAGGACGGCAGCGAAATCAATGTAGAACTGCTGCAGAGCCTGCTGGGCGACAGCCGCCGCCGGTTCGACAAGGGTGGCGAAGCGTTCTACGACCAGATTTCGGCGCTGCACAAGTCGGTGCGTGGCTCTGATCCGAATGCGGCCCTGTACTGGTTCGCGCGCATGCTCGATGGTGGCTGCGACCCGCTGTATATCGCCCGTCGTGTGGTGCGCATGGCCAGCGAAGACATCGGCAACGCCGACCCCCGTGCGCTCAGCCTGTGCCTGGCGGCCTGGGATGTGCAGGAGCGCCTGGGTAGCCCGGAAGGCGAGCTCGCCGTGGCCCAGGCCATCACCTACATCGCGTGCGCCCCCAAGAGCAATGCCGTTTACGTAGGCTTCAAGACAGCCCTGCGCGAAGCTGCCGAGCATGGCTCGCTGGAAGTGCCGCTGCACCTGCGCAACGCCCCGACCAAGCTGATGAAGCAGTTGGGCTACGGCGACGAGTACCGTTACGCCCACGACGAGCCGGATGCCTACGCAGCAGGTGAAGACTACTTCCCCGATGCACTTGAGCCGCGCCCCTATTACCAGCCTGTACCTCGGGGCCTTGAATTGAAGATCGGTGAAAAGCTGCGGCACCTGGCCGACCTGGACCGCAACAGCCCACGCCAGCGGAGAAAACCATGATTGCGTTGATCGCTGCGGTGACGGCGGGTGGCATCGCCGGCACCCTGCTACGCTTTGCCACCGGCAATTGGGTGGTCGCCCACTGGCCACGGCACTTCTATCTGGGTACGCTGGCCGTGAACCTGGTCGGCTGCCTGCTCATCGGTCTTTTGTACGGGCTGTTCTTGCACAAACCCATGGTGCCGGTGGAGCTGCGTGCCGGCCTGATCGTGGGTTTTCTGGGCGGCCTGACCACCTTTTCTTCCTTTTCGCTGGATACCGTACGCTTGCTGGAAAGCGGGCAGGTACCCCTGGCATTGGGCTATACCGGTATCAGTGTGGTGGGCGGCCTGCTCGCGACCTGGGCCGGGTTGTGCCTTACCCGTTTCTGAACCAACACCTACCTATAACGAGAGAACGATATGCTCGATTCCAAACTGTTACGCGGCCAACTTCAGGAAGTGGCAGAACGCCTGGCCTCCCGTGGCTTCAGCCTGGATGTCGCGCGCATCGAATCACTGGAAGAACGCCGCAAGGCGGTGCAGACCCGCACTGAGCAGCTGCAGGCCGAGCGTAACGCCCGCTCCAAGTCCATCGGCCAAGCCAAGGCCAAGGGCGAGGACATTGCACCGCTGATGGCCGACGTCGAGCGCATGGCCAACGAACTGGCTGCTGGCAAGGCCGAGCTGGACGGTATTCAGGCTGAGCTGGACGGCATTCTGTTGACCCTCCCTAACCTGCCGGACGCCAGCGTACCGGTGGGCGCCAGTGAAGACGACAACGTCGAAGTGCGCCGCTGGGGCACGCCGACAGCCTTCGATTTCGAGATCAAGGACCACGTTGCCCTGGGTGAAGTGAGCGGCGGCCTGGACTTCGAGGCGGCTGCCAAGCTGTCTGGCGCCCGCTTTGCCGTGCTGCGTGGCCCCATCGCCCGCCTGCACCGTGCGCTGGCGCAGTTCATGATCAACCTGCACACCGGTGAACATGGCTACGAAGAGCACTACACCCCTTACCTGGTGCAGGCCCCTGCGTTGCAAGGCACCGGCCAGTTGCCGAAGTTCGAGGAAGACCTGTTCAAGATCACCCGTGAGGGTGAGGCTGACTTCTACCTGATCCCGACCGCTGAAGTGTCGCTGACCAACCTGGTGGCCGGGGAAATCCTCGATGCCAAGCAATTGCCGCTCAAGCTGGTCGCACACACGCCGTGTTTCCGCAGTGAGGCCGGTGCGTCTGGCCGCGACACCCGCGGCATGATCCGTCAGCACCAGTTCGACAAAGTCGAGATGGTGCAGGTGGTAGAGCCAGCCAAGTCGATGGAAGCCCTGGAAGGCCTCACCGCCAACGCCGAACGTGTGCTGCAGTTGCTGGAACTGCCTTACCGCGTACTGGCCCTGTGCACCGGTGACATGGGCTTTGGCGCGGTGAAAACCTACGACCTGGAAGTGTGGGTGCCCAGCCAGGACAAATACCGTGAAATCAGCTCGTGCTCCAACTGTGGCGACTTCCAGGCGCGCCGCATGCAGGCGCGCTGGCGCAACCCGGAAACCGGCAAGCCTGAGCTGGTGCACACCCTCAACGGGTCCGGCCTGGCTGTTGGCCGTACTTTGGTGGCTGTGCTGGAAAACTACCAGCAGGCCGATGGTTCGATCCGCGTGCCGGATGTGCTGAAGCCGTACATGGGCGGCGTCGAGGTCATTCGCTAAATGGATTACCTGCCGCTGTTTCACAAGCTGCAGGGCGCCCTGGTGCTGGTCGTCGGCGGTGGCGAAATTGCCTTGCGCAAGGCGCGCCTGCTGGCCGATGCCGGCGCCGCGCTGCGCGTAGTCGCACCGGACGTGGACGGCCAGCTGGCCGCCATGGCCCGGGAAGGCGGCGGTGAAGTGCGGGTGCGTGGTTACCAGGCAGCCGACCTTGCCGAATGCCGCCTGGTGATCGCTGCCACCGACGACCCTGGCCTCAATGCCCAGGTGTCGGCGGATGCGCAGGCGTTGAGCCTGCCGGTCAACGTGGTGGACGCGCCGGCCTTGTGCACGGTGATTTTCCCCGCCATCGTCGACCGCTCGCCGTTGGTGATCGCCGTGTCCAGCGGTGGCGATGCGCCGGTGCTGGCGCGTCTGATCCGCGCGAAGCTGGAGGCCTGGATACCTGCCGCCTATGGCGAGCTGGCCGGTTTGGCAGCGCGCTTCCGGCACAGGGTCAAATCCCTGTACCCGGACGTCAACCAGCGTCGCGGGTTTTGGGAAACCGTGTTCCAGGGCCCGATTGCCGAGCGCCAGTTGGCCGGGCAGGGCGCCGAGGCCGAGCGGTTGTTGCAGGCCATGGTCGACGGTGCTCCGGTTCAACAGGGCGGCGAGGTGTATCTGGTGGGGGCAGGGCCGGGCGACCCGGATCTGCTCACCTTCCGTGCCTTGCGCCTGATGCAGCAGGCGGACGTGGTGCTGTATGACCGGCTGGTGGCGCCGGCGATCATCGACATGTGCCGCCGCGACGCCGAGCGGATTTACGTGGGCAAGCGCCGCGCCGATCATGCCGTGCCCCAGGACCAAATCAACCGCCTGTTGGTGGACCTGGCCCAGCAAGGCAAACGCGTGCTGCGGCTGAAGGGGGGCGACCCGTTCATCTTTGGCCGTGGCGGTGAGGAAATCGAAGAGCTGGCCGAGCACGGCATCCCGTTCCAGGTAGTGCCGGGCATCACGGCTGCGAGCGGCTGCTCCGCCTACGGCGGCATTCCGCTCACCCACCGCGACTACGCGCAATCAGTGCGGTTCGTCACCGGTCACTTGAAGGACGGCACCAGCAACCTGCCGTGGACCGACCTGGTAGCGCCTGGTCAGACCTTGGTGTTCTACATGGGCCTGGTAGGCTTGCCGACGATTTGCGCCGAACTGATCCGTCATGGCCGTGCGGCCAGTACGCCTGCGGCGTTGGTTCAGCAGGGCACCACCCGCAACCAGCGGGTGTTCACCGGCACCCTGGCGGACCTGCCTGACCTGGTGGCCCGGCACGAGGTGCACGCGCCCACCCTGGTGATCGTCGGTGAGGTGGTGCAACTGCGGGACAAGCTGGCCTGGTTCGAAGGGGGCTCTACATAACCTGTTTTCAGCTCATGTACCTGTGGGAGCGGCTTCAGCCGAGAACACCGGCAAAGCCGGTGCCATCCGCCGCGGTGCCTGCTTCGCGGGTAAACCCGCTCTCACACGGGGTGTCGGCTACCGGGTATAGATCCCTTTACCAGGCAGCCGCGCCCGGTCGTGAGGCTGGCTGAAATCCTGCAACGGGCCTTTTGGCACGATGCCGTTCGGGTTAATGGTGGTGTGGCTCAGGTAATAGTGCTTCTGGATATGTTCCATGTTCACTGTGCCTGCCACACCCGGCCATTGATAAAGCTCGCGCAGCCAATTGGTCAGGTTGGGATAATCACACAGGCGCCGCAGGTTGCACTTGAAGTGCCCGTGGTACACCGCATCGAAGCGCACAAGCGTTGTGAACAGGCGGACATCGGCTTCGGTCAGGTACTCGCCGGCCAGGTAGCGGTTGCGGTCGAGTAGCGCTTCCAGATGGTCCAGCTCGCTGAACACGTCATCAAACGCCTCTTCATAGGCAGCTTGGGTTGTGGCGAAGCCAGCCCGGTACACACCGTTGTTTACAGCCGGGTAGATACGCTCGTTCAGCCCATCGATGGCTGTGTGCAAGTGCTCGGGGTACAGGTCCAGGGTATTGCCAGTCAGCCCGTTGAACGCCGTGTTGAAGATGCGGATGATCTCCGCCGACTCGTTGTTGACGATGCGCTTTTCCTGCTTGTCCCAAAGTACCGGTACGGTCACCCGGCCCGTGTACTTGGGGTCGTCCTCGGTATAGCGCTGGTGCAGATACTGCAAGCCGTCCAGGTGGTCGCCAGTGGAGCCCTGCTGCTGATCGAACGTCCAGCCGTGGTCTTGCATCAGCCAGCTGACCACCGAGACGTCTATCAGCGGCTCCAGGCCTTTGAGGGCGCGTACTATCAGGGTACGGTGGGCCCAGGGGCACGCCAGCGATACATACAGGTGGTAACGACCGGCCTCGGCGGCGGGCAGCTGGTTGCGGCGCTGGGCGTTCTCGCGCTTGAACGTGCCGTCCTTGCCGTTTTCATACCACTGGTCATGCCAGCGGCCATCGATCAACAGGCCCATGATGAGCTCCTTAACAAAAGCGATTTGTCGTTGGAGCCCAGTCTAGGGCATGTGGTTCGAACGAATAACCCAAAGAGTCAGGCGATATGATCGATCAAATCGATCTGTTGCGGGCGTCCCAGTACTGGCGAGCAGTGGCGAAGGCAGTGTCGCGGTCCTGGCCAAGCCCCCGCAGGGCGAGGGCCATGGTGGCGATGACCGCCTTCTCACCGTAACTGTCCTCGACGTTGCCGCGCCAGAAGGCCAGCAGATGCTCGGGCTGCAGGCTCGCCGGTTTCACGTGTCGCCGTTCGCTTAGCGCTGGCCACTCTTCGTCCCACGCCTGGCCATCAGTGGCCCCGTACAGGTGGCTGATGACATCCGGGTTTACCTCGATCTCGCCGCCATCGCCCTTGATCACCACGGCATGGTCGCCCAGCAACCGGCTGGCTTCTCGGTGCACGGCCTGGTAGCCAGGGTGGAAGATGCTCTGCAAGCCGCACTTCGCCCCCAGCGGGTTGAGTACCCGGGCCAGGGAGTGAATGGGGGAGCGCAGGCCCAAGGTGTTGCGCAGGTCGATCATGCGCTGTAACTGCGGCGCCCAGTCCTGCAAGGGGAAGAACGCCAGGTTGTCTTGGCCCAGCGTGCGCTCGACCTCATCCCAGCTGCGGCACAGTGGAATCTGCAACAGGCCGAGCAATTGCTCGGTGTACAGCCGCCCTGCGGTGTGTGCGCCGCCGCCATGCATCAGGATGCGCACGCCATTGGCCGCCAGGCACTTGGCGGCCAGCAGGTACCAAGGCAGGTGGCGCTTCTTGCCCGCGTAGGTGGGCCAGTCCAGGTCTACGGCAATGGCGGGGGCTTGCAGGTGCGCGCGCAGGGCTTCGGTGAAGCCGGCGAGCTCCTCTGCGCTTTCCTCCTTGTGCCGCAGCAGCATCAGGAAGGCACCCAGTTGGGCGTCCTCGACCTTGCCTTCCAGCAGCAGGGTCATGGCGGCGTAGGCTTCATCCCGGGTGAGGCCGCGGGCGCCGCGCTTGCCTTTGCCCAGAATGCGCACGAATTCGGCAAATGGGTGCTCAGCTGGCGTTTGCAGGGTGAGTGGGCGGGGCGGGGTGGGCTGGGTCATATGCAATTGGTCGGCTTGGGCAGGCCCGCCAGCTTGGCGGCAAGTTTGGCGGGGGTGCCATTGAACAGTCGGTTCAGGTGTGGGCTGTTGCCTTTCTCGGCGCCCAGCTTCAGCGCTGCGTACTTGATCAGCGGGCGCGTGGCCGGTGAGAGCTGGTACTCCTGGTAGAACTGGCGCAGCAGTTCGAGGATTTCCCAGTGGTCGGCGGTGAGGGCGATGCCTTCACGGGCGGCGAGCCCTTGGGCAACTTCGTGGGACCAGGCGTGCATGTCCACCAGAAAGCCGTCCTTGTCCAGTGCGATGGCCTGGCCGCCGGTATCGAGCGTGTTCATAACCAGCTGTTGACCTTGTCGTAGTGCAGTGAAAGCGCGACGAAACCTGGGTAATCGACCGCCGTTGCCAGTGTGTTCTCTATTGCCCGGGCCTGCAGGTCCTCGTCCAGGGCAAACAGGCGATCCGCCAGGTTGGCCTGTTGCAGCTGCTGATGAGGTGCAGCGCCGGGCCGCAGTGCGTAAACGGCGTCACCGCACAGCAACACTGCGTCGTCAGCCCCGAGCAGGCGTAGGCAGCTGCGCAGCCGCTCATCGCCGAAGGGGGAGTGGGCAATTACATGCAAGGTCGCCATCAGAGGGTCACCACCTGGTCGTATTGCGCGATAAGCCCTGTGAGTGCGGCGTCATCCAGCACCTGCACCGGCAGTGCCAGGTCGCCTGCTGCCAGGCCCCGGCTGGCCAGGCTGTGCCCGCAGGCAAACAGTGCGTCAACGCCGAACATCGGCAACGCCTGCAAGTTGGCCCCCAGGTTTTTTTGCTGTAATGCGGCAGGCTGCTGGCCCTTGGCAAGCTGGAACACGCCATCGTCCAGAAACACCATGCCCAGGGGCAGGTCGAAAGCACCGCCCGCCAGTGCGATATCCAGTGCTTCGCGGGCCGATGGGCCATTCCATGGGGCCTGGCGGCTGATGATCAACAACGATTTGGCCATATCAATCGCCTCCAAAACACACGAGCCGGTCAGCCAACTGCGCCGCTTCGTGCAACTGGCCAAGGCCGGAGAGTTCCCAAGGCGCCGGCAGGTTCACGGCGGGGCGTTGGTAACGGTTGGCCTCGGCTTCATCCAGCACGCCACGGCGCAGCGCAGCAGCAATGCACACCACCGCGTCGAGCTGGTTGGCCTGGATAAACGCCCGCCATTGCCCGGCCACATCCAGTTCGTCCTGCGGCACCACGAGGTTGGCCGAGGCACTGTGCACCCCGTCCTGATAGAAGAACAGCCGGGCAATCTCATGCCCGCCAGCCAGCACCGCCTCGGCGTAACGCAGGGCGCGCCGGGAGGAGGGCGCATGGGCCGGGGAGAACACCGCGATAGCGAATTTCATGGCTAACTCATGCAAAGGAATGCCGCCATGATAATGCAAAAAAGCCTGCGCTCGCTTGCCGCAGGCTTTTGCCGGTGCTTGGCGGGTCAGGCCTGTTCCTTGCCTTCTGGCAGGAACCAGTTCAGCACCAGTGCACAGATGCCGCCGGTGGCCACGCCAGATTCCAGCACATTGCGAATGGCCGCCGGCATGTGCGCCAGGAACTCCGGCACCTGCGCCACACCCAGGCCCAGCGCCAGGGAAACGGCGATGATCAGCAGCGCTCGCCGGTCCAGCCGGGTGCTGGCCAGAATATTGATGCCAGAGGCCGCAACCGCACCGAACATGACCATGGCGGCGCCGCCCAGCACCGGCTCCGGCACTGCCTGAATCACCCCGGCCACGCTCGGGAACAGCCCCAGCAGTATCAGCATCACGGCAATCCACACGCCGATATGCCGGCTGGCGATGCCGGTCAGCTGTATCACCCCGTTGTTCTGCGCAAAAATCGAGCTGGGGAAGGTGTTGAACACGCCGGCCAGCAATGAGTTGGCACCGTTCACCAGCACACCACCCTTGATGCGCTGCATCCACACGGGCCCTTCTACCGGCTGCCGGGACACCTTGCTGGTAGCCGTCACGTCACCAATGGCCTCCAGCGAGGTGACCAGGTAGATCACCAGCATCGGGATGAACAAGGCCCAGGAGAAGCCCAGGCCGAAGTGCAGGGGCGTCGGTACCTGGAACAGCGCCGCTTCATGCATGCCGGTAAAGTCCAGCCGGCCCAGGTAGCCGGCCAGTGCATAGCCCGCTGCCAAGGCGATGACGATGGCGCAACTGCGCAGCCACACCACCGGGATGCGGTTGAGCACCACGATGATCGCCAGCACCACACCCGACAACAGCAGGTTTTCGCCATTGGCGAAGGTGCCATTGGCCATGGCGCCAAAGCCGCCGCCCATGCTGATCAGGCCGACCTTGATCAAAGTGAGGCCAATCATCAGTACGACGATGCCGGTGACCAGGGGCGTGATCAGCCGTTTGACGAACGGCAGAATGCGCGAAACACCCATCTCTACAAACGAGCCGGCAATCACCACGCCAAAGATCGCGGCCATGACCCCTTCAACCGGTGTGCCTTGCTTAACCATCAGCGCACCCCCGGCAATCAGCGGGCCGACGAAGTTGAAGCTGGTACCTTGCACGATCAGCAACCCAGCCCCAAACGGACCAAAGCGTTTGCACTGCACGAAGGTGGCGATACCTGAAATGACCAATGACATGGACACGATCAGGTTGGTGTCCCGCGCCGATACCCCCAGTGCCTGGCAGATCAGCAAACCCGGGGTAACGATAGGCACAATGATCGCCAACAAGTGTTGCAGCGCCGCCAACAGGCTGATGGCCAGCCGTGGCTTGTCCTCAAGGCCCAATACCAGTTCATTATCAGGCGCCACGGCGCCTGGGCTGTGTTCATTCGAGCTCATTGCGCAAGCTGCCCCGGAAGAAAAAGGAGCGCATTCTACGGGCTGGATCGCATCAGTGGTAGCGCCAAGCCAGCTATACGCGCAATCGGCGACGTTTTGTTCATTTAGCTGACTTTATAGTCAGAATAATGATTGGAACTGGTTCAGGCCTGACACGTGCGACAGGCACAAAAAAGCCCGCCGAAGCGGGCTTTCGAGCATGGCAATGGATCAGTCGCTGCGACCCATGATGCCGAACAGCTGCAGCAGGCTGACAAACAGGTTGTAGATAGAAACGTACAAGCTGATGGTGGCCATGATGTAGTTGCGCTCACCACCGTGAATGATCGCGCTGGTTTGGAACAGGATGCAGACCGACGAGAATAGCACGAAGCCCGCGCTGATAGCCAGTTGCAGGCCGCTGATCTGGAAGAAGAAGCTCGCCACCACGGCACCCAGCAGCACGAAGAAGCCTGCGGTGATGAAGCCGCTGAGGAAGCTCATGTCTTTGCGGGTAATCAGCACATAAGCCGACAGGCCACCGAACACCAGTGCAGTCATGGCAAATGCCGAGCTGACGACTTCAGCGCCACCGCTCATGCCCAGGTAACGGTTGAGGATCGGGCCGAGGATGAAGCCCATGAAGCCGGTGAGGGCAAAGGTGGACACCAGACCCCAGACCGAATCACGCAGTTTGGCAGTGAGGAAGAACAGCCCGTAGAAGCCGATGAGCACGACGAACACGTTCGGGTAGCCGAAGTGCATTTGCTGGGAGATGAAGGCCATGAGGCCGCTGAAAGCGAGGGTGAGCGCCAGCAGGCTGTAAGTGTTGCGCAGGACCTTGCTGATCTCCTGCTGCTCGACCTGCTGGCCGTGATGGACGGCGTAATCCTGTTCGCGCATGGCGAGACTCCTAGGTGGACCTGTGGTTTGGAACGTTCAGATGGTAGGAGTCTACCAGAGCTCCTGCAACCCGCGACACAGAGAGTTTGACAGCTTGTTTCATTACGGTATGATGGCGCCCGCAAAACAAGCTGGAAGCGTGGCCGAGTGGTTTAAGGCAACGGTCTTGAAAACCGTCGATGGGCAACTATCCTAGAGTTCGAATCTCTACGCTTCCGCCATATTCAAAGCCCTGATTATTCGGGGCTTTTTGCGTTTTTGGGCCGCGCAGAACTGCCTATTGCAATGTCATCCCACTGATCTGACTTGTCACCACTGACAACACCCAGTTACTGTCGACCCTCACCCCGACGTCAGTCGGGCGCGAGCTCCCCAGCCCCATCAAACAGGAGGTTCGACATGGGCACTTCATCCAAACCATTCTACCTGGCAGCAGCACCGCTGCTCGCCACCGGCGCCGCTTTCGCTGCGGTAGGTGCCTCCGGCCAACCTGCGTTCGGCTACACCGCTATCGGCCTGCTGATCCCCGGCCTCCTGTTGCTCGTAACCGGTTACCGTCGCCGAGCGTGACAGGTTCGGCGTTGCATTCAGTACCCCCACCGCATTCCCCGTTGCTCACCGCACATGGCGGCGAGCAAGGGCCGCTGATCACACCTTGAACTTGCCCACCATCCCATTCAGCTCGACCGCCAGCCGCGACAGCTCCTGCGCCGCCGCACTGGTCTGATTCGCCCCGGCTGACGTCTGCATGGCCAGGTCCCTGATGTTCACCAGGTTCCTGTCCACCTCACGCGCCACTTGGGCCTGCTCTTCCGAAGCGCTGGCGATCACCAGGTTGCGCTGGTTGATGGACGAAATGGCCTCGGCAATGATGTCCAGGGCCTGGCCAGCGGACTGGGCTACTTCCAGGGTGCCGGTCGCTCGGCCCTTGCTGGCATGCATGGCGCTCACAGCCGATTCGGTGCCGGTCTGGATGCCGGTGATCATGCCTTCTATCTCTGCGGTGGATTGCTGCGTCCTGTGGGCCAGGGCGCGCACTTCGTCTGCTACCACGGCAAAGCCCCGGCCTGCTTCGCCGGCGCGGGCGGCTTCGATGGCGGCGTTCAAGGCCAGCAGGTTGGTCTGGCCGGCGATGGAGCCGATCACGTCCAGCACGCGGCTGATTTCGTTGGCGCTGCTGGCCAGGTGTTCGATTTCCTGCGAAGTGGTGGTCACATCGCCTACCAGGTGGCCGATGGACTGCAACGCCTCATTGACGCGCTGTTGGCCGTCCCGGGTACTCTGGTCTGCGCCTTTGGAGGCATCGGCGGTATTGACAGCGTTGCTGGCCACTTCCTCGACCGCTGCGGTCATCTGGTTCACGGCGGTGGCGGCCTGGTCGATTTCGGCGCTTTGCTGATGCAGGCCGCGGCTGGTGTCTTCGGTGACGGTGAACAGCTCTTCCGAAGCGGACGCTAGCTGGTCCGAGGCGGCAGCGATGCTGGCGATCGTTTCGCGCAGGCTGTCCTTCATTTTTGAAAGCGACAGCAGCAACAGCGCGGGTTCGTCGCGGCCTTTCACCTGAATGTCCTGGTTGAGTTCCCCGGCGGCTACCCGCTCGGCCACATTTACTGCTTCTGCCAGTGGCAGCACGATGCTGCGGGTCAGCAAGATGGCCAGCACGATCATCAGGCTGACGATGATCACGATGGTCACGGCGATAATAGCGAATGACTGTTCGTAGGCTTCACTGCTGGCCTCTGAGGCGTGTGTTGCCCCGTTGGCATTATAGTGAGTGAGTTGAATCAACGCTTTCATCATGGCGTCGGCATAATCGGCCAGCGACCCATTCACCAAGCGTTTGGCTTCTTCCAGATCATTATTACGAACGGCTTCACGGATAGCATTCTGCAAGCCGTGATAGGTTGTGCTTGCAGCGGAGAAAGTGTCAAACAGCGAACGGTCAGTGGGTTCCGTTATCGACTTTTCATAGTCGCTTAGTTGGGTTTCATATTGTTTGTTGATGGTCTCGATCTTATCGAGTGTTTCAGTTCTGGCCGTGGGGCTGTCTTCCAGCACACTGCGCAGCGTCAGGGCGCGGGCGCGGCCCAGGTTCATGCTCATTTCATCCAGGAGCATGACGGCTGGAAGCCACGAAGTGCGTACCTCGTCGGTGGCGCTGTCCATCGTGTGCATGCGGTTCAGGGAGGTGAGGCCGAGTATTAAAACCAGGAGGGCGAGGGCGGCGAAAATAGCAGTGGCGCGGATGCCGATTTTGAGGTTTCTTAAATACATGTGAAGCTCCTTGATGTTGCAATACTTGCTAATCTAAGCAAGGCGGTACGGGCTCGAGGGCAGACGGTTGTGAACTCCGTTCTTGCTCAGGCTGTCGGTCAAGGGGCTGTTAAACTTTATGGTTAAAGGGAAATATTTTTCTGTAACAAAAGCGATAACGCTTTCGTTTTAATTATTTTGGGGTGAGGAAGATGGCGTGCAGAAGTTTGCGATAGGGCAGGTTAGAGGGACGTGTTAGCCGTTGAAGGTTTCCCAGCCGCACGGCATGCTGGGCCAAGAGGCGGGTCAAGATTGGGGGAGGGTCATCCAGTGTTCGCCGTAATAGGTTCTGCGCCTGTGAGACCGAGCGCCGCCCGCGCGGCGCTCGATCTCCCAGGCGCTGCAAACCTAACGATGTACACCCCCCCCAGCCCCACCGCCCTCCAGCCTAAATCACCCGGAACCCATGCGTCCCGTCCCGCTCAAGCTGCGCCACCAGCCCAAACTCCCAATCAAGGTAGCCCTGCATCGCCTCCCGGGGGTTATCCGTGCCCTCATAAGGGCGGCGATACCGATCACTACGGGCCACGGCCAGCCGGGCTTCCCCCGTTTCCAGCGACTTCCCGGCCGCGATCCAGGCAGCAGTACCGCCCGTGAGCACATGCACCGGTGCACGGGTCAGCGCTCGCAGGTCCTGGGCGGCGAAGCGTGCCAGCAGGCTGCTGCCGCAGGTCAGCACGTAGCGTTGGGCCGCCGGGGTGCGTTCGAGCACTTCGGGCAGTTGCGCACGGATCGCCCACCAGGCGCCAGGGATGTGGCGTTTGACGTAGTTGGCGCTGGTGGTGAAGTCCAGCACCACGGTGCCGTCTTCATCCAGCCACTGGGCCAATTGCCGAACATCGATTTCATCGGCGGTGGGCACGGCCGGCAGCGGTGGCTGCCAGTCGCCCTGGGCACTGAAGTGCTGCTGGCCCAGGCCGTCCAGTACGGCGACCTCCCAGCCCATTTGCGCCAGCCACGAGGCGCTCATGTTGGCGCGCACGCCGTCGTCGTCCACCAGCACGATGCGGGCACCCCGCACGCTGGCGACATGGTCGGTTTCCTGCACCAGTTGGCCGCCCGGCACCGAACGGCTGCCAGGCAAGTGGCCGGCGCTGTACTCCTCGGGTGTACGCACATCGAACAGGTAGGTGGTGCGGGCAGGCTCACCTTGCCAGCGTGCCAGCCCGTCAAGACCAAGCCGCTGTACACCGGCGCGGTCAGCCACCGCTCTGGCCTGGCGTGCGGCATGGGCGCGGGTGCCTTCGCTCACCTGGGCAAAACGTTGCGCTTGGCCGTGGGCCAGGGCCTGACCTGCCAGGGTCCAGCCGATGGTGCCGTTGCGCAGGGCCGCTATCGGGTTGGGGATGCCTGCGTTGACCAGGGACTGGGTGCCGATGATGCTGCGCGTGCGGCCGGCACAGTTGACGATCACCTGGGTGGAAGGGTCTGGCGCCAGTTCTGCCACGCGCAATACCAGTTCGGCACCCGGTACGCTGATGCCGCCTGGGATGCTCATGGTCTGGTACTCGTCGAAGCGACGCGCATCCAGCACCACCACGTTGGCGTTTTGCAACAGCAGTTGCTGCACCTGCTCAGCGGGTAACGAGGGTGTATGGCGCACGCTCTCGACCAGCTCGCCAAACGCCTTACTGGGTACGTTCACGTCGCGGAACAGCTCGCCGCCTGCTGCCCGCCAGCCGGCCAGGCCACTTGCAAGCGTGGCCACGTCGCGGTAACCGAGGTCCAGCAAGCGCCGGGCAGCCTGTTCGGCCAAGCCCTCGCCGTTGTCATACACGGTAATGGCGGTATCGCGCCGTGGGATGCGGGCCAGCACCTCCAGTTCCAGTTTCGACAACGGGATGTTGGCGGCAAACAGTGGGTGCGCCTGGGCGAACGGGTCTTCTTCGCGCACGTCCAGCAGGGCCAGTTCCTGCCGGGCCAGCAAGGCCCGGCGAATGTCAGCGTATTGGCGGGTGGTGACGGCGCTCATGGGGCAAGGTTCTCTTTGGACAGGTCCCAGATATTGGGCAGGTGAAGGTTGGAGTAACCGGAAATGAACGGCTTTTCGGTACCGTCCTCGCTGTACACGGCACGTCGGACGGCGCCGATGTTGGCCCCGTAGACATGGATACTGACGGACACCTGGTCGGTGTAGGCATTGCTGACCTGATGGATGTCCCCCACCTGGGGCGATACTGCCTCCACCTGCCCGGGCAACAGGCGTATGGCGAGGCCATCAGGGCGCAGCCCGCCTGCCGGGTCGCGAACGAAACCTTGCGAGTCCTCGGCACCGCGCAGCATGCCTATCAGGCCCCACACACGGTGATCGTGCACCGGCGTACGCTGGCCCGGGCCCCACACAAAGCTCACCACAGAGAAGCGCTGGCGTGAATCGCAGTGCAGCAGGTATTGCTGGTAGCGCTGCGGGTCAGGCCTGGCGAGGTCGTCTGGCAGCCAGTCGTCGTGGCTGACAAGGTCAGCCAGCAGGGGCTGGGCATGCCGCAGCAGGGTGGCTTCATTCGGTTGCCGGTCCAACAGCCCGGCCAGGCTGTCGATGAAGTGGCGCAGGCGTTCCGTGCGCAAGGGGTGGCTCATGACAGGGGCTCTTCGGCATAAGGTTGGGTAAACCCTAGCAAACGGTCTATCTATAATCAAAATGCAAAATATTCATAAGCTAATATGCAAATAATGCATTTACAGATGGCCTTGCATGCTTTCAAATCCCCCCACAATGCCCTGTTCGATCAAGCGTGGCGCTGCCACCTGGCTTGATCACTCACCCTGACGAGACCGCGCGCGCGGATCGCCCTACAGGCCCCGATGGGCCCTGGAGACGTACGTGCGTTATTTCAAGCGATTGGCCGCCACCCTGTTGGCGTCTTCCCTGAGCGTTGCCGCTGCTGCCCAGACATTGGTAGTAGGCGATCAGAGCTACAACGCCCGCGCGGTGATGGAGGCCGCAGGCGTGCTCGACGACCTGCCCTATACCCTGGAGTGGAAGCAGTTCACGGCGGGCTCCCCGGTCGCCGAAGCCCTTAACGTGGGCAGCCTGGATGTCGGCCTGCTGGGCGATGCGCCGCCGCTGTTCCTGGGGGCCCTGGGTGCGCCGATCAAGGTGATCGCGGTCAGCCGGCAGAACCTCGAAGGGGTGGCCATACTGGCGCGCAAGGACTCGGTCATACACAGCCTGCAGGACCTGCGCGGCAAGCGCGCGGCCATCTGGAAAGGCTCATGGAGCCAGCAATTGCTGTTCAGCGCCCTGGACAAAGCGGGCGTACCGCGTGATGCGCTGGAACTGCGTTACCTCAGTGCGCTGGATGCCTCCCATGCCCTGGATGGCGGCTCCGTAGACGTGATCGCCACCTGGGAGCCCTACGTCACCCAGCAGGAGCGCCATGGCGCACGGGTACTGGCCACAGCCGAAGGGATCATCCCGGCGCAGAGCTTCGTGGTCGCCAACAGCAAGGCGATCGAGCACAAGCGCCCACAGATCGCCGACTTCCTGCAGCGCCTGAAAAAAGCCCGTGACTGGGCCCTCGGCAACCCGGCCAACACCGAGGCCTATGCCGATGACTGGGCCAAGCGCACCCGTGCCGACGCAGACATTGCCCGCGCCTGGTTCGCCCGCGCACGTACCGACCTGGCCCCGCTCGACCCGCAGGTGATCGCAGACGCACAGACCACCGTGGGCTTCTTCGCCGGGCTCGGCCTGATCAAGGCCTACCCCGCAGCAACCCTGTTCGACACCTCGTTCACGGCGGCGATCGCCCAGCCCCAGGCCAGCAACCAATGAACCGGTCATCACCCCTTGCAAGGATTCCCATGAGCAAACGACAGATCAAGCTTGGCGCCCTGACCATGGGCTGCGGTGGCCCCGGCCGGCACAACCTGTGGCTGGACCCGGCGCTGCCCGCCGACGCCAGCGTCAACATCGATTGGTACATCGAAATAGCCCGGCAAGCCGAGGCCGCGCTGTTCGACCTGGTCTTCATCGTCGACAGCCAGTACATCACCCCCGGCTCGCCCTCGCACTACCTCAACCGCCTGGAGCCCCTGACACTGCTCTCGGCCCTGGCGGTAAGCACCCGCCATATCGGCCTGGTAGGCACGTTGACCACCTCATACAACGCGCCGTACAACGTCGCCCGCCGGCTGGCTTCGCTGGACCTGATCAGCAAAGGGCGCGCCGGCTGGAACGTGGTCACCAGTGGTGATGCCGGTACGGCTGGAAACTATGGCCTGGATGAGCATTACGACTACGACACCCGCTATGCGCGCGCCCAGGAGCATGTACAGGTGGTGCAGGGGTTGTGGCAGTCGTACGAGGAAGGCGCGTTCCCCCGCGACCGTGCCAGCGGGCGGTTTCTCGACCCCTCGAAGCTGCACGCCTTGAATCATCAGGGGGCGCACTTTTCGGTGGTCGGCCCCCTCAACATCCAGCGCTCGCCCCAAGGGCAACCGGTGATCTTCCAGGCAGGGGACTCGGAACAGGGGCGTGACCTGGGGGCTGCCACCGCCGATGTGGTGTTTACCCATGCTGCCAGCATTGAACAGGGCCAGGCGTTCTACCGTGACATCAAGGGTCGCGCGGCACGCCTGGGGCGCGACCCGGACCAATTACTGGTGCTGCCGGGCGCAGAAATCTACGTGGGTGACAGCGATGAGCACGCCCGTGAGATCGAGCGCCATTACCACCAGGCCGACCACAGTTTCGACCTGGCCTTGAAAGAGTTTGGCCGTAACTTCGGTTGGCATGATTTCACCCAGTACGACCTCGACGCTCCCTTCCCCCAGCAAAGTCTGGAGCATGCGCGCAGCAGTTTCTTCACCAATGCCAAGCGCATCGCCGACCAGGCACGGGACAAGGGGTTCACCCTGCGCCAGGCCATCGAGTTCGGGCGCCAGTTGCGCCCCGGGGCATTTGTGGGCTCGGCCCAGACCGTGGCGGCGAAGATGGCGCACTGGTTCGAAGCGCGAGCCCTGGACGGTTTCAATATCTACATTGGCCACCCGGAGCAGTTCCGCCGCTTCACCGAAGAGGTCGTGCCGCTGTTGCAGGAGCGGGGCGTCTACCGCACTGCTTATGAGGGCACGACGCTGCGCGAAAGCCTTGGGCTGAGCATTCCGCGTTTCAGCCGCTAGTGCACTGAAGGCCGCAATGCGGCCTTCAACCATTCCAGCCCCTGCCTTAGAAATCGTAGGCCAGCTTGGTGTACCAGTAGCCGCCGCCGGGATGGAAGGGGGGGTTGCCATAGGCGGCCTGGTTGCCGTTGGGGTTGTAGACCCCATTCTTGTCAGGCCGCACGTTGAAGATGTTGGTGCCGCCCAGGCTCAGGGTAAGGCTGTCGAACAGCAGATAGGACAGGTCCAGGTCGGTGATCCATTTGGCGCCGAAGCTGCGGTCCTGCGCTGCGTTCTGCTGCCAGGTCTCTACCTTGCCGTAGCGGGTGGTCTGCAAGGTGCCGGTGAAGTTGCCCAGCAGCCATTGTCCCCCCAGTACCCACTTGGTTTTCGGCGAGGCCGCCACCAGGTCGCCCTCACGGCCATGCCCGACTACCTGAATGCCCGCATCCGCCAGCGCTTGTGGCGTGCCACGGGTACCGCGCACGGTGGTCTTGTTCCAGTTGAAGCCCAGGGTCCAGCGAACATCGCCCAAGGCACCGAACTCGCTGGTGTGGTCGGCCACCAGGTCCAGCCCGCGGGTACGGGTGTCGAACGCGTTGGTGTAGTAGTTGATCCAGGTGGTGCGGGCCAGGCCGAGTGATGCAAGGATGTCGCCCACTGCGCCTCCACCGCCGGCGCGGTCGTAGAGGTTTTCGGTAAGCAGAATGCGGTCATCGATGTCGATCAGGTAGGTATCCAGGGTCACGCTGGTGCGGCGTGCCGGCTGCCAGGTAATGCCCAGGCCTGCGTTGCGCGACTTTTCCGGGTCCAGGGTGCCACCGCCGAAGGCCTGCGCTGCGGCGCTGCCCGGGGCTACGGTGCGCCGCAGCGCGGGCACCACATTGCCATCGGCATCCAGCGCGGTGCGGTTGTCGCTGACGGTGTAGCCAGACTGGGTCAGAGAAGGGGCCCGAAAGCCGCTACCCAATGTGCCGCGCACGGCCAGCGTGTCGGTGAGGGCGTAGCGTGAATTGAGCTTGAAGCTGGCCGTGTTACCCGACTCGTCGTCATAGTGCTCGAACCGCGCTGCCGTACCCAGGTACCAGCGCGGTGACAGGTCGAACCCCAGGTCGAGGTAGGCGGCGTAGTTGTTGCGTTTGACGTCCGCTTCATCTTCCGGGCGAATGGTCAGCGCCGCCTGGGCACCCACTGCGGTCTGGCCCCTGGCCAGTGCATACAGCGGGTTTGGCCTGCCATCGGCCAGCGTTGCCGGGTAGGTGTAGGGCCCCACGCTGTAGGCCAGCGGGTCGCCTGCGAACGTGCGGAAACGCTCCCAGCGATGTTCCAGGCCAGCCGATACGCGGGTGGGTACGGCCAGCCCGAACACACTGTCGAACGCGCGGGTGATGTCGAGGTTGTTGACCCACTGGTCGAATTGCAGGGTGGCCAGGTCGTCGAAGGACGTGGGCGAGGCGGGGCCGTAAGTGGGGTTGATGGTGAGGTCGCTGGACTGCTGGTTCTTGTTGCGCCCGTAGCTGGTGGACAGGTCCCAGTCCCAGTTGCCGGCAGCCCCTTTTGCCCCGAGCAGCCACTGGTAGTCGGTGTCCTTGATATTGTTGAGCGGGTAGTAGCCGTCAGGGAACAGCTCGGGGATGGACGCATTGCTGTTGGGCAGACGGTAGTTGTTGTAGGCCTCGAGCTTGCGTTCTGCATAGGTGGCGAACGAATAGAGCTTCAGGTCATCGCTCAGCGGCAGTTCGGCGTTGTAGCCCAGGTTGAAGGCGCGTAGGTCGGGGTCGCCGTTCTTCACGGCGCGGCGGTCCCAGGTGGCCTGGCGGTCATCTTCGAAATAGGCGCGGTAACCGGGCGCAGCCTTGTCGATCCAGCTGGCGGTACCTCGCTTGCGCGCCTCGCCCGACAAGTGCAGGAAGCCACCATCACCCAACACGAAGCCTTGGTCGCCGGCCAGCTTGAGGGTTTCGCCCTGGCCACTGTACAGCTGGCCGTAACTGCTTTCGTAATGGCCGCCGCTGCTGGTGTTCTTGAGGATGATGTTGATCACCCCGGCCACGGCATCGGAGCCGTACTGGGCTGCGGCGCTGTCTTTCAGCACCTCGATGTGCGACACCGCGCTCACCGGGATCATGTCGATATCGACGGCATTGGCACCGCTGTTGTCGGTCGAGCCGCTGGCCGGTACGGCGCTGTTGTGACGCCGCTTGCCGTTGACCAGCACCAGGGTGTACGCCGGGCCCAGGCTGCGATTGCTCAAGGGCCGCACACCGGACTGAAAGCCGGCGATGTTGGTACCGAAGTTGAACGACGGCAGTAGCCTGGCGATGGCCTCCGACAGCTCGGCGCGGCCGGTGCGCAGCAGTTGCTCGCTGCTGATGACGTCGATGGGGGCGGGGCTGTCGGCCACGGTGCGCTGGTTGCCGCGCATGCCGGTTGAGATCACCGTGACGGTATCCAGGCGTGGGTCCTCGGGGGCAGGCTCGGCATTGGCCAGGGGGGCAAGCAGGCAGGCCAGCGGCAAGGCGATGAAAGGGGGTTTGGGCATCATGTCCTCGAAAAGCACGCAGGGGGGTAGGCGCCAGGCGCCTCATGGGCCTGGCGATTCAAGGTTTGCGGTGTTCAGGGGGCCGTTGTCGGCCTTTTTGCGGCGCCCGCCACCCCTACAGGAACGGCGCCGTTCCTGCAGGGCTGGGCTGGCCTACCACGGGGTTGCGCCGTTTCAGGCGCTGCGGGTGCCCAGGCTGGCTTCCCGTTGTGCCACCAGCGCACGGATGCGCGGGATCAGGTGCTGGCCATAGTCCACGGCATCGCGCAATTGCTCGAACCCGCGGAACAGGAAGGTGGTCACGCCGAGGTCGTAATAGGCCAGGGCTGCCTCGGCCACCTGCTCGGCCGTACCTACCAGCGATGTGGAGTTGCCAGCGCCGCCGCCGAGCGCGGCAATCTCGGTCCACAGGCGGGTGTCATGCACCTTGCGTTGGCTGGCCAGCTGCACCAGGCGTTCGGAGCCGATGTTGCTGCGGCCGAAGTTCTTTTCGCGGCGGTTGCCCTGGCGGATGCCGATGACGTTCTGGGCATCGGCCAGAATCTGCTCGGCACGGGCCCAGGCTTCTTCTTCGGTGGCCCCCAGGATCGGCCGCAACGACAGGCTGAAGCGGATGTGGTTTTCCCGGCCGTAGCGGGCCGCCGCCTTGCGTACCTGGGCAATGCGCTCGCGCACCTGCTCCAGCGGTTCGCCCCACATCATGTACACGTCGGCATGTTTGGCGGCCACTTCCACGGCCGCGTCCGACGCGCCGGAAAAGTACACGGGCAACTGGCCAACCGGTTTCACCAGCGTGAGGTTGTCCTCCACCCGGTAATGGGTACCGGTGTGGTCGAACGGTTGCTGTTGGGTCCAGGTGTTGCGCAGCACGTCCAGGTACTCGTCAGTGCGGGCATAGCGGGCATCCTTGTCGAGGAAGTCGCCATCGCGCTGCAGGTCACCACTGTCGCCACCGGTAATGACGTTGATAGCGGCTCGGCCGCGGCTGAGCTGGTCCAAGGTAGCGAACTGGCGCGCGGCGAAAGTTGGCGCCTGAAAACCTGGGCGGTGCGCAACCAGCAGGCCGATGCGCTCGGTGACGGCTGCCACGTAGCTGGCCAGGATCAGGGAGTCGGGCGCGCTGGTGCTCACCGCCAGCAGCGCCTTGTCAAAGCCTGCGTACTCTTGGGCTTGGGCGAAGGCCTTGATGAACGCCAGGTCCACCACCGGGCCACGGGGTGCCTGGGATTCGCTGCTTTCCTGTGGGCCGATCAGGCCGATGAATTCGAGGCTCATGCAAAGTGCTCCTGCGTTACGGTTGGGAGACTCATGCGTGCTCCACTGCAGCACATGAGGTGAGTGCTCGGTGTGGCGGCCACTGCCTGGGGGTCAGACCGCCACGGGCAGTACGCTGCGTGAATGCCCGGGTATCGCTGCAACCAGGGCTTGGGTATAGGGGTGGCCCGGGTGGCCCAGTACCTGGGCTGCCGGCCCTTGTTCAACCACCTGGCCGTGGCGTAGCACCAGTACCTGGTCGGCCATGCTGGCGACCACGGCCAGGTCGTGGGAGACCAGCACATACGCCACCTTCAGCTCGCGCTGCAGGTCGTCCAGCAGTGCAAGAATCTGCGCCTGCACCGACACGTCCAGGGCACTGACCGGCTCGTCCAGCAACAGCACCTCGGGCGCCAGGGCCAGTGCACGGGCGATGGCTACCCGTTGGCGCTGGCCGCCGGACAGCTCGCGCGGCAAGCGGTCCAGGAACTGCTCGGGCAGGCCAACCCGGCGAATCAGCTCGACGGCCTTGTGCTCCAGTGCCGGGCCTTTGAGCAGGCCAAAGGCGACCAGCGGCTCGACGATGCTGTCGTACACCGTGAAGCGCGGGTCGAGGGCGGCGAACGGGTTCTGTTGCACCAGCTGAACGCGCCGGCGCAGGGGGCGGAACTGCCGCCAGCTGTAGCCGCTCACATCCACACCTGAATACTCCACGTGCCCTGTGCTTGGGGGTTCCAGGCCAAGGGCGATACGCAGCGCCGTGCTTTTCCCGGAGCCCGATTCGCCAACGATGGCCAGGGTTTGCCCGGCATGCAGGCTCAGGCTCAGGCCCTGCAGCGCGGTGAACGTGCCCGCGGGTGCAGGCAGTGCGAACTGCTTGCCCACGTTGTGCAGGCGCAGCAACGGCTGGTCCGGTTGGGCGCGGGGCCGGCGCCGTGGGACGAAAGCCGGAGCGGCATTGAGCAGGGCACGGGTGTAGGGCTGTTGGGCGCCCCATAGCACCTGCCGGGGAGTGGCCAGCTCCACCGGTTCACCCTGTTTCATCACCAGCAGGCGGTCTGCGCGGTCACAGGCCATGCCAAGGTCGTGGGTAATGATCAGCAGCGCGATACCCCTTTCAGCCGTCAGCTGCTGCAAGTGATCGAGAATGCGCCGTTGCACGGTCACATCCAGGGCGCTGGTGGGCTCGTCAGCAATGATCAGGCGTGGTTCCCCGGCCAGAGCGATGGCAATCAGCACCCGCTGGCGCATACCGCCAGAGAGCTCATGCGGGTACTGCCTGGCGCGCAAGGTGGGGTCGTCCAGGCCTACCTGGGCCAACAGGGCCTGCACGTCGGCGTCCACGCCCCGGTAGCGTCGGCCCCGGGCCAGCACCAGCGCCTCGGCGATCTGCCGGCCAATGCGCAGGGTAGGGTTGAGGCTGACCATCGGGTCTTGCGGCACCAGGCCGACGGTGCGCCCGCGCACTGTGCGCCAGGTACGCTCGCTGGCGTGGGCCACGTCGACCCCCTCCACCCACACCTGGCCCTGGTCGACACGGGCATTGCCTGGCAGCAACCCCAGCAAGGCGTTGGCCAAGGTCGACTTGCCCGAGCCGGACTCGCCAACGATGGCCAGTGTCTCGCCAGGTGCCAGGCTGAATGTCACCTGTTTCAATGCCTCTACACGCTCACCGGCCACGCTGTAGCTCACGGCAAGGTCACGCACTTCTACCAAGGGTGGGCGGCTCATCGTGCGTGCTCCTCGGCGCTGCGCGCCAGGTGGTTGAGGCTGAACACCACCGCCACCACAAACAGCCCTGGCAGCAGGGATACCCACGGCGCTGTGATGAGGAAGTGCCGGCCATTGGCGATCAGCGTGCCCCATTCAGCAGCCGGCGGCGCGGCGCCAAAACCCAGGAAGCTGAGCCCGGCGGTGGCCAGGATGGCTGCACCGAAGTCCAGCGTTGCGAGCACTGCCACGGGCCCCCAGGCATTGGGCAGCACGTGGCGCCACAGCGTGCGCACCCAACTGGCACCCCCCAGCCGTGCTGCCTCTACATAGGGAAGGGTCTTGATGCGCAGCACTTCGCCGCGTGTGGTGCGGGCAAAGCCCGGCAGGATCCCGACGCCAACGGCCACTGCTACCGGCACTGTGCCAAAACCGATGGCGGTGACGATGGCCAGTGCCAGCAACAGGCCGGGCAGCGCCAGCAGCACGTCGACCAGGCGCATCAGCAGCGCATCGGTGCGCCCCCCGGCGAACCCCGCCAGCACGCCCAGGCCCAGGCCACCGACCAGCGCAATGGCCACCGCCAGCAGGGCAGCCAATATGGACAGGCGTGCGCCGTATACCACCCGGGTATAGAGGTCGCGGCCGAGTTCGTCAGTACCAAACCAGTGGACAGCGTTGGGTGCGACCAGCTTGTCGGCCGGCGAAGTGGCGTACGGGTCGAAACCGGTCAGCACCTGCGGCGCCAGTGCAGCGAACAGCGCAAACAGCACCACCAGCAGGGCCAGGTTGAAACCAGGTTTGCGCAGCAAAGGCGCCAGGGCCTGCACGGCGCGTTGCAGCCGCGCACGGCGCTGCCACGGCGTAGCGGCCCGCCCGGCGTGGCGGGTGCGACCCCGTGTAGCGGGCACGGCTTCGATGGGGGGCAGGGGGATGTCGACGGTCATGTCAGCTTACCTTGGCAGTGTGGGTGATGCGCGGGTCCAGATACGGGTACAGCAGGTCCACGATCAGGTTCACCACCACGAAGGCGGCGGCCGATACCGCGACGATTGCCAGCACCACCGGAATGTCCTGGCGCAGCACCGCTTCCTGGGCCAGCCGGCCCACGCCATTGCGCGAGAAGATGGTTTCGACCAGCACCGCGCCTGACACCGTATTGCCCACCTGCAGGCCCACCAGCGTGAGCAGTGGCAGCGCGGCGTTGCGCAGGCCATGGCGTGCCTGCACCTGGGCGCGGCTCAAGCCCTTGGCGAATGCGGTGGCGATGTAAGGCTCCTGCCATACCCCCTGGAAGCCGCGCTGTAGTACCTGGGCATACACGGCCGCGCTGGGAATGGCGAGTGTGATGGCCGGTAGCACAAGGCTGGCCGTGCCCTGGCTGCCGGTGGCCGGGAACCAGCCCAGGCCGAAGGCGAACACCTGGATCAACAGCAAGCCCATCCAGAACACTGGCACGGAGAACCCCAGCGACGGCAGGCGCGCCAGTGCAGCCTTCAGCGGCCGCCATTGCACATAGGCCGTGAGGTAGGCCAGGCCGACCCCGGCCAGCAGGGAGAGCCCGATGGCGGTGCCGGCCAGCGCCAGGGTCTGCGGCAGGCGTTCAGCCAGCAGCGCGGTGACCGGCCGCCCCAGCGACAGCGACTGGCCAAGGTCGCCCTGCAGCGCCCCCCACAGCAGGGCGAAGTACTGCTCGAACACCCCCTTGTCCAGCCCGTAGAACGCCCGTGCCTGCGCCAGTTCCTGGGGCGACAGCCCGTCGGCTTCCATGCCCGACGCACTGAGCATGATTGCCAGGGTGTCGCCCGGCAGCAGGTAGAGGATGAAGTAGGTGACGGTATACGCCCCCCACAGCACCAGTACGGCCTGTGCCAGGCGGCCTGCCAGGAAGCCCTTCATGGCTGGGCCACCTGGATGTCACTGAGCAGCGCGAAGCCTTCTGCGGTCCAGCGGAAGTCTTTCACACGTGCTGCGGTAGCGGCTTGCCACACGCGTTCGTAGAGGGGGAACGCAGAGGCTTCATCAACCAGCAGGTCCTGCAGCTGGCCATAGGCATGCGCCCGCTGCGGTTCGGCAGTGGCGGTGATGCCGGTGTCGAACAGCGCCTGGGCTTTGGCCAGGGTCGCCGGCGCGTAGGTGTTGGTGGCCAGGGTGGCGCTGTTGGCCGCCCTGGGGTCCAGAATGGTCTGCAGGATAATGGGGTCGGCGCGGGTCATGTAGGTGGAGGTCAGGTCGTAGTTGCCCGACGCATTGCCCGCCACCCATTCGGCACGGGTCAGCACGTTCAGCCGCAGGTCGATGCCCACTTTGCGCAACTGGTCCTGCACCAGCACGTCGCCTGCGCTTTCAGCCGGGGTGAGGTTGTAGCGCAAGGTCAGGCGCTGGCCATTCTTGTGCCGGTAGCCGTCGTCGCCCTTGTGCCAGCCTGCGGCGTCAAGCAGCTGTTCTGCCGCTTTAGGGTCGTAGGCCAGTTTTTCGGCCTGGGGCTTGAAGAAGGGGGTGGTGACGTCGTACACGCCAGTGACCACAGGGAAGGCAGTGTTGTAGACGGTATGGGCGTAGCTGGTGCGGTCGATGGCCTTCTGCAGTGCCAGGCGCACCTGGCGGTCGCCCAGCAGCCGGCCGTTGCGGGTGTTGGGGTACAGGTTCAGGGCAGGGCCAGGCAGCGAGCGGCTCTGGATGGTGGCGCCCTTGCTTTGCAGCAGGTTGAGGTCTACCTCGGAGAATGGGTTGCGTGGCCACAGGATGTCGGCCTTGCCCTGCAGGAACAGGCCATTGCGCACGCTTTCTTCGGGGATGTAGCTGATGTCCACTGCCTCCACATGCGCCGGGCCTTTGTTTTGCACGTTGGCCGACGCCCAGGCGTAGTCGGCGCGCCGTGTCAGGCGGGCACCCACTTCAGGGGTGTAGTGGTCGAGCACGAACGGCCCGGTGCCGATGATCTTGCCCAACGAGCGCTCTTGCGCTGTAAGCCGGTAGGAGGCCGGCGCCAGCACTGCCAGGTTGGTGGTGGAGGTGGCCTGCAAAAAGCCTGCGTTGGGTTTGGACAACACCAGCCGCACGGTGAAGTCGTCGAGCACCTCGGCGTGGTCATAGCCTGCCAGGTAGGTGGCGCCGAAGGTGGCAGGCAACTGGGTGGCGAAGGCCTTGTTGCTGTCGAAGGCGGTCTTGACGGCGTGGGCATCAAAGCGCTCGCCATTGCTGAAAGTCACGTCCTGGCGCAGGTGGAAGGTGTAGTTCAAGGCATCTGCCGAAACCTCCCAACGCTGGGCCAGCCAGGGGATGATGCGACCGCTGTCCGGGTCCTGGTCGGTGAGCGATTCCACCACGTTGCGCAGCAGCACGCGGTGCTCCAGCCAGTAAACCTGGAACGGGTCGACGCTGACCAGGGTGGTGTTGTCACCCCAGAAAGCGATACGCAGGGTTTTGTCGGCGGCTGCGTTGTCAGTGGGCGAGCAGGCAGCCAGGGCCAGGGCCAGTGAACCGATGGCGAACAGGCGGTGCAGGGTGGGCATGGGGTGATCCTTCAGTGGCAGGGCAGGTAGTGCTTGAATCAGTCCTGATACGCGCGGCCTTCGCGGTCCAGTTGCCGGATCAGCGCATCCCAGTGCCGCTGGATGCCTTCGCCCTTGCCGTCGGAAAAACGCTTGGATTGTTCGTGGACCTTGGCGATGGCGGCAGGCGAGGCATGGCGCAGTTGGTCATTGCCGCCCGCCTGCGCGGCAATCTGGATGTTGCAGGCCCGCTCCAGGCCATGCAGCTCCCGGAAGGCGTGCTCCACGCTGATGCCCCCGGTGAGCAGCCCGTGGTTGCGCAGGATCAGGATGTTGCTGTCACCCAGGTTGGCGACCAGCCGCTGCTGCTCGTCCAGGTCCAGCGCCACGCCTTCGTACTCGTGGTACGCCACGCGGCTGTAGTACGCCAAGGCATGCTGGGAAATGGGCAGCAGGCCGTCGCGTTGTGCCGATACCGCGGCGCCGTCACGGGTGTGGGTGTGCAGCACCGCAGCAAGGTCAGGCCGGGCGCGGTGGATGGCGCTGTGGATTACATAACCGGCCTGGTTGATCCCCAACCCCAGCGGGTCATCGATCAGGGTGCCGTCCACATCCACCTTCACCAGGTTGGACGCGGTGATTTCGTCGAACAGCAGGCCGAAAGCGTTGATCAGGAAGTGTTCGTGGGGGCCGGGCACGCGGGCCGAGAAGTGCGTGTAGATATGGTCCGTCCAACGGAACAGGGCGGCCAGGCGGTAGGCGGCGGCCAGTTTTACCCGTACCTCCCATTCCTCGGGGCTGACGCGGTCGCGGACATGTTCGGCGACAGGGCTTATGGCGGACAGGGCGTTCATGATGGGGCTCCAGTAATCAATGACGGCATGTGTTACGCAGGGCGGTGGTTGGGGCGTTCATGGCGTGGCCTGGGCGAGGGCGGCGCGGCCGGCCTGGGCGAAGATCACGTCATCCTGCGGGGTATGGATACGGCTGCAGAGCACGTCGCGGTAGTGCCGCTCCAGCGGGTTGCGCCGTGACAAGCCGGGGTTGCCGGCGGCTTCGATTGCCAACTCGACAGCGCCGATGGCATTGGCGCTAACCAGGTGCTTGATCTGCCCGGCATGCAGCGGGTCGATGAAGCCGGCGGCGGCCGAGTCCAGCAGGCTACGGTTGGCGAAGAGCAAGGTATCGATACGCCCCACAACCTCCTGGAAGCGCGGCAGGCTGGCCAGTGGCGCCCCCAGGTTCGAGGGTGCGCGCCGGTTCAGAAACCCTGCCAGCCAGTCGCGTGCAGCCTGGGCTACGCCGTCGTAAACGGCAGGCAGCAGTACCGCCATCCATAGCAGGCTCTGGGGATCGAGGTCGGCGGTGGGGGCGCTGGCGGGGCTCAGGGCCACGGCGTGGTCCAGCGGAATCTGCACGTCATCGAAGCGAACCTCGTGGCTGCAGGTAGCCCGCATGCCCAGGTGGTCCCAGTCGTCGACGATGGTGATACCCGGGGTATCGCGGTGCACCAGGAAGCCGCCTACGCGCGGGTCGCTTTCATCCGTGCGGCCCCACACCAGCATCCAGGTCAGGCCATGGCTGCCGGTTGAGTAGATTTTTTGCCCACTGATGCGCCACCCAGCGGCGCTGCGGCGGGCGACGGTGCCAGGCAAGCCGCCGCGGGCCGGGGTGCCCAGTTCGTGCTCGACGCGCAAGGCATTGATCAGCGCGCCGTGCTGCACGGCATCCCGCGCCACGCGCTGGCGCAGGTGCTCCGGCCACTGCGTATTGGCCTGCAGGCGAGCGTGTTGCAGGTACTGCATCACCAGAATCAGGGCGGTGGCGGGGTCACCTTTGCCCACGGCACCGATCACCCGCCGAGCGGTGACGAGGTCTGCACCGCCGCCGCCCAGCGCCGTGGGTACGGTCAGGGCCAACAGGCCATGGCGGTGCAGCAGGTCGAAGTTGTCCTGAGGAAAGCTGGCACTGCGGTCATAACGTTCGGCGTTGGCGGCGAGCGCCAGCGTCAGCTCTGCAAGTGCGCTGTCGGACGGGTGACTCATGGGGCTTCATCCCTGAATGACGGTGTGTGGCTAAGACCGTATTCTTATGGATGGGCGCTGTAAAAGGCTTATTTGTTCTAAGCTAATTATTTGTTTTTATAATTTCAATTGTTTATTTTTATGCGTAACTTGCATTTAAAGCTTAGCGCTTTTTACTCAAGCAGCTGTTGCCCGGCCACGTTTCCGAACAGTTCGACCGGGTCCTGCAGGTTGCCCAGGTAGCGCGGATGAAACAGCCACAAGTCCACCTGTGGCTTGAAATCACTGACATTGAGCACTTCCAGTGCGTCGCGGTGGCGGCTGGCCTGCAGCAGCGGCTCTGGCACCAGCCCAAGGCCCTGGCCATTGGCAACCAGGCCCAGTTGCAGCTCGGTGCCGAAGGTTTCCAGGTTGATCGAAAGGCTCAGGCCCTGTTCGCTCAAGGCGCGCTGCAAGCCGGCGCGGAAGCCGCAACCGTCGGGGTTGAGCACCCAGCCGCGGGTGTAGCAGTCCCTGAGCTTGTAGCTGCGCTTGCTGGCGCCGCTTCTGGCTGCCACCACTTTCAGCGGCATGCGTCCGATCGAGCGGCTGGCAATGCCCTCGGGGAAGATCTTGCCTGGCGGAAACAACGCGGCAGCGGCATCCAGTTCGCCGTTTTCCATGCGCGTTACCAGGCTGCTGCCCCAACCACTGCTCACTTGAGTGCGCAGTTGCGGGTACACCTCGCGGATCTGCGCCAATGCCTGGAGCAACACCACATCACCCAGGGTTTGCGGTACACCCAGGCGCAAGGTGCCGGAGGGCGCGCCATCGTTGGCCACCAGCTCACGCAATGAGTCGATCTCGCGCAGGATCGCCTTGCATTGCTCGTATACCCGCAGCCCCATGGGCGTGGGCTTCAGCGGCTTGGTCTGGCGGTCGAGCAGGGTGGCCCCCAGGTCTTCCTCGAAGTTCTGCAAGCGCCGGGTGATCGCCGGCTGGGTGAGTTGCAGCGCCTCTGCAGCAAGGTTGGTGGACTGGCAACGAATGACCGCGACGAAGGCGTCCATATCATCGATTTTCATGAGCTGTGTTCACCAGATTGGGCGGGAAATAAGGGATTAGCATAATCGGGCATTAGCGTAATGCCTGCCATGTTACACGCAAGCCCCGGCGTGATAATGAGTTATGCATATTAGGTTATTCCTAAAATCAATTTAATCTATTTTTCACGATTGGTTAGAGTCGGTATCCCCGGCGCACCCTGCGCTGCTGCAATTGCTGAGGACCACCATGCCATTCCGATCCAAACTGCTCACCCTGGCAGCTGCGCTGCTGGTAGCGGCCCACGCCGGCGCCAGCGAGCGGCTGACCCTGCGCATTGGTGACCAGAAGGGCAACATGCGTGCCCAGTTGGAGGCCGCCGATGCGTTGCGCGACCTGCCGTATGACATCCGCTGGGCCGAGTTCCCCGCTGCGGCCCCGCTTGCCGAAGCGCTGAATGCGGGGGCCATTGATGCAGGCATCATCGGCGATGCCCCGCTGTTGTTCGTGCTGGCTTCGGGTGCGCCGGTAAAGGCCATTGCCGTGGACAAGTCCGACCCCTACGGCACGGCCTTGCTGGTGCGCCCCGATGCACCGTTGCACAGTGCCGCCGAGCTCAAGGGCAAGCGCATCGCAACCGGCCGCGGTTCCATAGGCCACCACCTCGCCCTCAAGGCACTGGACCAGGCAGGCCTCAGTGACAAGGACGTGGAGTTCCGCTTTCTTGGGCCGGTAGATGCCAAGATCGCCCTGGCCAACGGTTCGGTAGATGCCTGGTCGACCTGGGAGCCCTACACGGCGCTGGCAGAAACCAGCGGGCAGGGCAGGGTGCTGGTAAACGGGCGTGGGCTTTCCAGCGGCAACAGCTTTCTGGCAGCCACCGATCAAGCGCTGAGGCAGGTGGCCAAGCGTGAGGCACTACAGGACTACCTGAACCGCCTTGCAGGCGCACAAGGGTGGGCCTACCAGCACCTGGACAGCTACTCGAAAACCCTGGCGGCGATCATCGGTTTCCCGCAAGAGGCGGCCCGCCTGCAGTTCGAGCGCCGGCAGTTGCACTGGCAGGTCATCGACCCGCAGACCATTGGCGAGCAACAGGACACCGCCGACTTCTATCACGCCCACGGGCTGATGAGTCAGCGCCTGGACGTCGCCCCCACATTCGCCACAGGCTTCACCGTGCCCGCCAACGGCCCACTGGCCAAGCAACCCTGAACCGGAGACGTACATGCCTTTGAAGAACCTGCTCCAACTGGGCCTGGCGTTGCTGGCCAGTGCCTTGCTGCCGAACCTGGCCAGCGCCGAGCAGACCCTGCGGATTGGCTACCAGAAGTCCTCTACCCTGATTACCTTGCTCAAGGCCCGTGGCAGCCTGGAACAACGCCTGAGTACGCAGGGCATACGCGTCAGCTGGCACGAGTTCCCCAGTGGGTTGCCGCTGCTCGAAGCACTGAACCTGGGCAATGTGGACCTATCGGCTGACGTGGCCGACACGGTGCCGGTGTTCACCCAGGCCGCCGGCGCAAGGCTCACCTACTTTGCCCGGGAAGCACCGTCGCCCACTGCCCAGGCCATTCTGGTGCCGGCGGACTCGCCGCTCCGCACACTGGCTGATCTAAAGGGCAAGCGTGTTGCTGTCACCAAGGCGGCGGGCAGCCATTACCTGTTGATCCAGGCGCTGGCCAAGGCCGGGCTGACCTTCAAGGACATCACCCCGGCTTACCTTATCCCTGCCGATGGCCGCGCGGCCTTCGAGAACCACAAGGTGGACGCCTGGGTGACCTGGGACCCGTACGTCGCCAGTGCCCAGCGTCAGCAAAACGCACGGGTTCTGGCTGATGGCAGTCAGTTGGCCAGCTACCAGCGCTATTACCTGGCGGGCAGCGACTATGCCCAGGCGCACCCACAGGTGTTGCAGCAGGTGTACCTGGCCCTGCGCGACGTGGGCACCTGGACCAAAGCCAACCCCGTGGCGGCAGCGCGGATTCTGGGGCCTTTGTGGGGCAACCTGGACAGCCCGACGGTGCAGCAGGCCAACGCCCGGCGCAGCTATGACGTGCAGCCGGTGAGGCCGGAAAACCTGGTGGAGCAACAGCAGATTGCCGATGCGTTCTACCGTGAGGGGTTGCTACCCAAGGCGGTCGATGCGACGGCCGTGACGTTGTTCGAACCGGCTGCGCGTTGAGGCTGGGTGGGGCCGGTAATGCGGCCCCACCCGCACTCAACCCGGGAACAGAAACGGGTTGAAGCTGCTACGGGCAAACCCTTCGCGCTGCATTTCGGCATCGAGCACCAGCGAACCCAGGTCATCGGCCACCACCTCCAGCCCCTGGTCGTGCTCGTTGTACAACACTTTCAGGTAGCTGCCACAGTCACCACAGCTTTCGGCCTTCACCGGGCTGGCCTGCCGGTCCAGCGACCAGTAGTCCAACTTGCCGGTCTGTTCACAATTGCTGCATTTGGCTCGCACCATGTGCCAGCGGCTTTCGCACAGGCTGCAGTGCAGGTAGCGCAAGCCGTTGCGCTTGCCGGTCATGATCACGCTGGCGATGGGGGCGCTGCCGCATATCGGGCAATACTGGCGATGTTCGCCCACTGCGGCCTTGGCCGTGACCGGCAGGGCCGCAGCCAGTTGGCCGGCGTACAGCATCAACGCCGCCCACAGGAGCACGGCCTGGCCGCTGTTTACGTAGTCGTAGCGGCCCTGCAGCAGATGGTCAGCCGCCGCCTCGCGTTGCTCAGGGGGCGTGTTGGCCAGGCTCGCCAGCGCATCGGCCAGTACCGGACCGGCACCAGGCATCAGTTGCTCGATCAGTTGCTGCAGGGCTGCCTGCCAGTAGCCAGAGCGCGCCAGGCGCTCAGCCGCCAACGGCACGTGCGGGCCCAGGTTGGCCACCACCGCCTGCACCTCGTCCGATGGCACGGGAAAGCGCTGCAACAAGGCCTGTTGAGCCTGCGCCACCTGTGCAGCAAACAGCAGGTAGTCGGCCTGTTCATGCCCCTGCGCAAGGTGGCGCAGGCGTGCGGCCCGCTGTTGGTAATACTGGCCGGCGGGCGGCAGCAGCAACGGGGTGATCTCGTTGACGCCGCCGGTGGCTTGTTCCACGGGCACCACCGTGATGCTGCTCATTGCTTGTCACCCTTGGAGATCTGCTGATACCAGCGGTCATGGTGCGACTTGGCCCAGCGACGGCTCACGTAGCCGGTGACCATGCCGCGTATCGACCCTTTGACCCAAAACGCCAGGTACGCGTGGCCGATGATCAGCAGGATCAGACAGATTCCGGCCACTGCGTGGGTGAACAGCGCCACACGGATCAGGGCGATATCGAACAGGTGTGCGAACCATGGCCGCCAGATCACCACGCCGCTGAGCATCAGCAGGGTGATCAGGCCCATGATCCCCCAGAACAGCACCTTCTGCCCGGCATTGTACTTGCCAATCTGCAGCGGCTTGCTGTGGTCCCCGGCGAGTACGGTCTTCAAGTTGCGAAACCAGATGGCGTCCTGGCGCTCGGGCAGGTTGTATTTCACGAAGCGCGCAAACAGGAACATCAGCACCACGAACACCACCACCCCGAAGAACGGATGGAGGATGCGCGCCAGTTGCGGCGTGCCGAACACGCCGTTAAGCCAGTTCAGCGACGGGAAGAACCACGACAGCCCCGACAGGGCCACCAGAAAGAAGCAGATGACCATGAACCAGTGGCTGGCCCGGTCAATAAAGCGGGTACGCAGAATCAGTTTGTCCTTGTTCATCACGCGTGTTCCTCGTGGTCTTCTTCCACCTCATTCGGGCCAACGCCGATGTAATGGAATACGGTACCGGCCAGGGTGGCGAAGAACGCCGCCGCTGCCACCGGCTTCAGCCAGCCTTTCCAGCCACTGATGGCCGTGCTGATGCGCGGGTCCGGGTTGAGCTTGTGGTACAGCTCGGGTTTGTCCGCATGCTGCAGCACGTAGAACACGTGGGTGCCGCCGACGGCTTGTGGGTCGTAGATACCCGCGCCGGCAAAGCCGCGGCCATGCAGCTCGGTGACACGTTCCTCGGCCTGTACCAGCATGTCGGCCTTGCTGCCGAAGTTGATGGCGCCGGTGGGGCAGGTTTTCACACAGGCCGGTTCCTGGCCGACCGTGACCCGGTCGACGCACAGGGTGCACTTGTAGGCTTTGTTGTCCTTCTTGCTGATGCGTGGCACATCGAACGGGCAGCCGGCCACGCAGTAGCCGCAGCCGATGCAGTGCTCGGACTGGAAATCGACGATGCCGTTGGCGTACTGGATGATGGCGCCGGGTTGCGGGCAGGCTTTCAGGCAGCCGGGGTCGGCGCAGTGCATGCAGCCGTCCTTGCGGATCAGCCACTCCAGCTTGCCGGCCTCGTTCTCGTGCTCGTCAAAGCGCATCAGCGTCCAGGTGTCGGCTGTAAGGTCGGCCGGGTTGTCATAGACCCCCACGTTATGGCCGACCTCGTCGCGCAGGTCGTTCCATTCGTTGCAGGCCACCTGGCACGCCTTGCAGCCGATGCAGATGCTCACGTCGATCAGCTTGGCCACCTCGGCCTGGTGATCGCGTGCGCGGGGTGCCGGTGTGAAGGCGTGGGTGGCCGAGCGGCGGATGATGTCTTGGGATTGCAGGGACATAATGGGGCTCCGTCAGGCCTTTTCCACGTTCACCAGAAACGCTTTGTATTCCGGGGTATTGGTGTTCGATTCGCCCACCCCCGGGGTCAGGGTGTTGGCCAGAAAGCCCTTGCGGGTGGCGCCCTCGAAGCCCCAGTGGCAGGGCACGCCGATGGTGTCGACCGCCTGGCCGTCGATTTGCAGGCGGCGAATGCGCTTGGTCACCACGGCCTTGGCCTTGATGTAGCCCCGCTGGGTACTGACCCGCACCAGGTCGCCCTGCACGATGCCTTTGTCCTTGGCCAGCAGCTCGCCGATCTCGACGAACTGCTCAGGCTGGACGATGGCGTTGAGCCGGGAATGCTTGGTCCAGTGGCGGAACAGCTCAGTGATGGAGTAGGTGGTGGCCACGTAGGGGAACGCCTCCCGGCTGCCCATGCGTGCCCGGTCACTGTCATACAGCCGCGCGGTGGGGCTTTTGCTGACGGTGGGGTGCAGCGGGTTACTGGCCAGCGGGCTTTCGGTGGGCTCGTAGTGCTCAGGGAACGGGCCATCGTTCATCGCGCCTACCGAAAACAGCCGCCCGACCCCTTCGGGCAACATGATGAAAGGGTGGGTGGCGGTACCGGGGGCCACGGTTACCGGGAAGTCCGGCACGTCGATGCCGCTCCAGCGGCTGCCATCCCAGCCGATGACCTTGCGCTTGGCGTCCCACGGCTTGCCCTGTGGGTCGGCCGAGGCACGGTTGTACAGAATGCGGCGGTTCTGTGGCCAGGCCCAGGCCCAGCCCGGTGTGCAGCCCAGCCCGCTGTCGGCGTTGTCGCGCCGGGCCATCTGGTTGCCGGCTTCGGTCCAGCAGCCAGCGAACACCCAGTTGAAACAGGCGGTGCTGCCGTCGTCGCGCAACTGGCCGAAATTGTCCAGCAGCTGGCCCTTGCGCAGTACCAGGTTGCCCTGGTCGTCGTGCAGGTCAGCCAGGGCATAGCCATTGGACTCCTTGGCCACCTCTTCAGGTGCCGGGTCGTATGGGTCTTTGTAGTCCCAGGCCATATTCAGTACCTGCTCAGGGCAGGCGCCGCCTTCTTCCTGGTACAGCTCGCGCAGCTTCATGAACAGGTGGCCAAGGATCTTGCCGTCATGCCAGGCCTCGCCGGGCGGCGCAGCACCGGCCCAGTGCCACTGCAACCAGCGCCCGGAATTGACGATAGAGCCGTTTTCCTCGGCAAAGCAGCTGGAGGGCAGGCGGAACACTTCGGTCTGGATCTGTGCGGGGTCCACGTCATTGGACTCGCCATGGTTCTGCCAGAAGCTGGAGGTCTCGGTGGCCAGCGGGTCGATGATGACCAGGAACTTGAGCTTGGCCAGTGCCTCGGCCGCCTTGTTCTTGTCCGGGAACGCGGCGATGGGGTTGAAGCCTTGGGCGATATAGCCGTTGACCTTACCGTCATGCATGCGGTTGGCGAAGTTGAGCACGTCGTAGCTGTCGTCCCATTTGGGCAACCAGTCGAAACCCCAGTCGTTTTCGCGGGTGGCTTTTTCGCCGTACAGGCTCTTCATCAGGCTGATGAAGAACTTGGGCGTGTGCTGGTAGTAGTTCACCTGGTCGGGCAGCTGGGCCTTGGGCGTGGTTTGCTGCAAATAGGTGTGCAGGTCGGCCTGGCTGTCCGACGGCAGGTTCATGTAGCCCGGCAGACGCTGGGACAGCAGCCCCAGGTCGGTATAGCCCTGGATGTTGGAGTGGCCGCGCAGGGCGTTGACGCCACCACCGGCCATGCCGATGTTGCCCAGCAGCAGCTGGAGCATGCCGGAGCCGCGAATCATCTGCGCCCCGGTGGTGTGGTGGGTCCAGCCCAGGGCGTAAAGGAAGGTAGCAGTGCGATCTGGCACGCTGGTGCTGGCCAGGATGTCGCAGATCTCCAGGAAGTCGTTCTGCGGTGTGCCGCACAGCTGGCTGACCAGCTCCGGGGTGTAGCGGCTGACGTGCTGTTTGAGCAGGTTGAACACGCATCGGGGGTGGCTCAGGGTCATGTCCTGGCGGGCATGGCCGTTGTCATCCAGCTCGTAGGCCCAGGAGCTGCGGTCGTAGCGCCGTGCCTTGGCGTCGTAGCCGCTGAACAACCCGTCGTCGAAGTGGTAGTCGTTGCGCACAATGAGCGAGGCATTGGTATAGGCGCGTACGTATTCATGCTGGATACGGTCGTGGGTCATCAGGTAGTTGACCATGCCCATCAGGAAGGTGATGTCTGAGCCCGCACGCACCGGTGCGTAGATATCGGCCACTGAAGCGCTGCGGTTGAAGCGCGGGTCGACCACGATCACTTTGGCGCCGTTGCGGATCTTGGCCTCGATCACCCACTTGAACCCTACAGGGTGCGCTTCGGCCGGGTTGCCGCCCATGATCAGCACGACGTTGGCGTTCTTGATGTCCACCCAGTTGTTGGTCATCGCGCCGCGGCCGAAGGTGGGCGCAAGCGCGGCTACCGTAGGGGCATGGCACACCCTGGCCTGGCTGTCGGTGCCCAGGATGCCCAGCGCACGGGTAAAGCGTTGGTCCAGGGCGCCGGTTTCGCTGGAGGCGGCAGAGGAGCACAGCATGCCGGTCGACAACCAGCGGTTGACGGTGACGCCCTCGGCGTTGCGGGCAATGAAGTTGGCATCCCGGTCATCTTTCATCAGCCGGGCGATGCGGTCGATCGCGTAGTCCCAGCTCACCCGTTCCCATTTGTCGGAGCCGGCTGCGCGGTATTCGGGGTGCAGCAGGCGCTGTTCGCTGTGAATGTAGTCGACCAGGCCTGCGCCCTTCGGGCACAGCGAACCGCGGCTGACGGGGTGGTCGGGGTCGCCTTCGATGTGGAAGATGCGCGCCTTGGCATTCTTTGCGCCGTCACCCAGGCTATACATCAGGATGCCGCAGCCCACTGAACAATAGGTGCAGTTGTTACGGGTCTCCTTGGCACGCAACAACTTGTACTGCCGGGACTGGCTGGCATTGGCCACGGTGGCACCAAAGCCCAAAGAAGCAGCTGAAACAGCGGCGGCACCGGTGGTGCAAAGTTTAAAAAACTGCCGTCTGCCAAGATCCATTAACGTTCCTCCAACAGGCGTCGGGCTGCGCGGTGTGGCAGGCCCGGCCTGGGTTACATAAGGCCCCGGTTCAATGCAGGCAGCCGGGTGCCCGCCGGCCATTTGCCTGGCTGGCGCAATCAATAGGTATGCCCGTTGCAAGAAGGCGGCAGGTGGCCTGCCTGACCAATGAGAGGGTGCTGTTTCGTACGACGAAAGCGCAGCCGGTTATTCGAAATTTATAAGGACTGAATCACGGTCGTGCCGGGGCGTTTGCTAACGTGGCGGGGCAGAGTTTAATGGGTTGGCGGTGGGTGGGCTAATTGGCCGGCTCGATCAATTGATAGAGCGTTTCGATGAAGTAACTGATACGGTTAAATAATAAGGTACTGTATTGATCTGAATCAATAAACCCTTCGCGTGACCGCCCAGCAATTAAAAACAATACGACTAAAGTGCAACGCCCGGCGGGCTGACATTTCAGGCGCCGCCGGGCTGAGCAGCTATTGCAGCGTGCCTGGTTTGAGGGCGGGCGGTAGTTGTTTGATGGCGTCTTCCAGCAGTGCGATGGGCGCTTCCAGGGCCTGTGCTTCGCTGTGCCTGTTTTGCGAAATGAGCCGGTCGCGCTCAGTGCGCAGGTTCAGCAAGTTTTTCTGCAGTTTCAGGGCTGACGCGTTGTATGTGTCCATAAATTTCTCACGTAGGTAGCTTCCGTGCCGATGTAGGAAACACGGACGGTATCAGCTCGAATTTGTAGGAGAAACTGATGTTTCATACAGCGACTGGGTTTGATCGCGAAAAGTCCTACACGGCCGGGTAACCATTCCTACAAATTGGGAAGTCCACCGCCCGTAACTTCCTGCAAGCTGCAGGTTGCGCAGCCTCTGCTACGATCGATGTTTTCCCGGCCAAGGAGAGGCCTATGCACTATGTTGTGATCGAGAGCCACCGCAGTGAGTACCCGCGCCCTATTCGGTTCGCCAAGGGCACCTTGCTGGAAGTAGGCCCGCGTTACGAAGGTGAGCCGGGCTGGCAGGACTGGTACCTGTGCAGTTGCACCGGTCAGGAACCTGGCTGGGTGCCCGCGCAACTGATCGAGCGGTTGAGTGTTGGTCAGGGCAGGGCGCTTGACCATTATTCTGCCCATGAACTGGACGCTGAACCTGGGCAACTGGTGCAGATGCTGCGCCCCTTGAATGGTTGGCTATGGTGCCGCCGCCATGGCAATGGCGAGCTGGGATGGCTACCCGCTCAGAAGCTCAGGCAGCTCACCTGACGCGAGGCGCAGAGGGCTGGGCAGGGCAGGGATGATCCGGTCATTGCACGGCCAATCTGATCTGCTTTTTTTCTACAAACCTGCATCTGTAACCGTATCAGCTGAAGCGCGAAAATAGCTGCATCCCGTATCGTCATGTAGAGGTTCCAATGGGCAAGCTCGCGCTGTTCCTCGGTGGTTTTCTGGTCCTGACCATCCTTATCGGTTTGCTGGGTACCATCCCGCCAAGCTGATTGTTGGTCCTCAACCCTCCGGCCTGCCTTCTTCCCTCTGGCAGGCCCGCCTCTCCAGACACTGCAGACCAGCGGTAGGCAGCTGTCATTCTCAAGTACCAAGGCGTCGTGTAGTCTCCTGCCGCCGTTCATTCGGGCGGGTACTTATGCCTTGGAGTCCAGTCGTTGATAGAAAGCAAAAAGGGCGCTTCAGCGATGCTGGAGTGGCGTGCCCGTTTCCTGGCCAAGGGGGCGCTCGACGAGCCGCGTTACCACACGGCGTTACACGATGCGCAGGTGTTGGAGCAGGCGGGGCTTATCAGCACGCGGGAATGGATCGAGCTGGTCAAGCTAGCGAACGCCGCGTTGCTGGCTGTGGGATAAGTCATTCTCCACGCTCAGAAATCTGTCCACAAAAAACGTGGGTAGGTCTGTGGATAACGTGCTGAAAGCCAAGCCCACGGCGGCCTCTGTTAGATTGAGCAGAATTTGAGCAACTGCAGGGGGTGTTTTTTGGGGCGAGCACGTTGGGGCTCAGGCGGGGCAATCAGGCAGTAAAGCAGTGGGCCATGCCGCAACCCACTCAGATAACCCGGCGCATCGGTTCAGCCTGTTCTACACGGTTGCGGCCCTGTGCCTTAGCCCGGTATAGCGCCTTGTCGGCGCTTGCCAGCAGTGCGTCCAGCGCTGGGGTTGGCAGGCCGGCGTCGCAACCTGCAATACCAATGCTGACAGTAATCTGCACACGCTTGTCGGCCTGCTGCACATTCAGGTCCTGCACGGCCCGGCGAAGCCGCTCGGCGGTGAATTGGGCCCGGTCGGGGGCAAGGCCTGGCAGGATGACGACGAATTCCTCGCCGCCCATGCGCGCCAGCAGTTCATCGCTGTGCAACTGGTCCCGCAGGGTGTCGGCAAACTGGCGCAGTACCAGGTCCCCTACGGCGTGGCCATGGGCATCATTGATCGACTTGAAGTGGTCGATGTCGAGCATCATCAGGGTCATGGGCAGCAACTGGGCGTGCTGCTGCCGGCTGTCGAGCAGCGCGTTCGCGCGCCGTGTGAAGGCGCTGCGGGTCAGAGTACCGGTGAGGTGGTCGACGGTGGCCTGGTGCGCCAGGCGCGCCATCAGGCTGCGATTGGCCTGAGTGACGCAGGCAACCACCAGCGGGCCCAGCACTAGCATGGCGATGCCAAGGCGCGCTGACATCAGTGCCGTGACGCCTGATTCACTCTGCGGCACGCTGAAGTGCATGAGGTTTTGTGCCACTGCCACGATCAGCGTACTGCCGGCTGTGAGCGTGAGCAACGAAACCATGAACGGCGAGTAGGTCCAGGCACACCACAGCAATGCCGCGATGGGAAAGGCGATGGCGCCGGGCCCGCCGAATGCGATGCTGAATGCGAGCGACACCAGCATCACCAGCAGGGGTGACAAGCGTATGGCCTGCCCGCCGCTGCGGATCAGCGCCTGTGCTGTTGGGGCGGTGAGCAGCACCGGCAGCACCAGCACGCTGGTAGAAAACTGTTCACTGAACCAGGCCAGCCACGTGGCACGTACCGACTGTTCGAACCAGGGGGCCGCCATGGCTGCGGCCATGCTGGCGGCCACCATCGCACCGCCCGCACAGGCGCCAAATACGCACAGCACCCCGTGTGGGGTACGCAGGCGGCGGTGCAGGCGTGGCAAGCGCGACAGCAACTGCCAAAGGGTGGCTACCACCCCCATGTTGCACAGGTTGAACCACAGTGCCGGAGCCCACTCACTGCCGCATAGCAGGTCCGCAGCGACCATGCCCAGCCATATCAGCAGCAAGGCGGGCAATGTGGCGTGGTGCGGGTAGCGCAGCAGTACTCCGGCCAGTACCGCATTCACGGGCCAGAACAGCGAAAGGGATTCGATCGGACGTGCCAGGATGCCGCCAAGGGTCAGGGCAAAGGTCAGGCAGAGCAGAGCGACATATGAAAGCAGGCGCGATTGGGCTGGAAAAACCATTGGTTCGACCGACAAGCGGAAACGAAATCCAGGACAACGGCTGAAGGCACCTGGGGCAATGCTGATCAGTGTGTTTCGTCCTGCTAGTTGATGTCAATCTGCCCTAAGTCATGGCTTTTTGCTAGTGGCTGTGCTGTGTGGCCTCAAAGCCCGTAGAGCCAGGGCACCATCATCACTGCCACCAGCATCACCAGTAACGTGAACGGCACCCCGACTTTGACGAAGTCCGCGAAGCGGTATTGCCCGGGGCCCAGTACCAAGGTGTTTACCGGCGAGGAGACGGGTGTCATGAAGGCGGCCGAGGCGGCCAGCGCCACCGTCATGGCAAACGGGTAGGGCGACATGCCCAGCTGCGTGGCGGTGGTAATCGCCACCGGGGCCATCAATACCGCAGTCGCAGTGTTGGAGATGAACAGCCCGATCACGGCGGTGACCGCAAACAGGCACGCCAGGATGGCACTGGGGCCGGCCCCGCCAAGCAGGCTGACCAGGCCACTGACCGCCAGGTCGATCCCACCGGTTTTTTGCAGCGCCTGGGCAAAAGGCAGCATGCCCACGATCAGTATCAGGCTTTGCCAGTGAATGGATCGGTAGGCGCTGTTCATGTCGATGCAGCGGCCTGCGCCCATCAACAGGCAGCCGATGAGTGCGGCCAGCACATTGGGCACAGCACCGCTGACCATCAGCCCAACCATCACCGCCAGGCTCAGCAGCGCTTGTGGCGCGCGCCGGCGGGCCGGAGCCACCAAGTCGATTTCAGTGGGCAGGCTCAGCACCAGAAAGTCTCTGGGTTTGCTCTGCAACTGGCGCACTGCCTTCCATGGGCCCACCACCAGCAAGGTGTCGCCCAGGCGCAGCTTCTCCTCCACCAGTTGCTCTTCGATGGCGGCCTGCTCGCGGCGCAGGCCCACGACGTTGAGGTCATAGCGCGAACGGAAAGCCAGTTCGAGGATGCTCTTGCCAATCAGCTGCGAGCCGGGAGGCAGCGATACCTCGGCCATGCCCACTTCCTGGGATTGATCTATGAAGTAGGCAGCCTTGAAGTGCAGGGGCTCCAGCTGCATGGTCTGGCACAGGCTGCGCAGGTCGTCGCGTTTGGCGAACAGGTCCAGCAGCAGTACATCGCCTTGGTGCAGCACTGTGCCGGAGTCGGGCGCGATCACGCGGGTGGTGAATTTGTGCTGGCGCTCGATACCGATGACGTTGGCGCCGTGGTCCGTGCGCAACTTCAACTCGCCCAAGGTGTGGCCGATCAAGGGCGAGTGCGGGCGAATGCGCAGCCGGCGCTCGCGCCCATTGAGCTTGTAGTCCAGCACCAGGTCCAGCAGGGTGCGGCGGGTCTCCACGCGCCCGTCCTTGCGCACTTCACCGCTCAGCCAGTGGCGGGTCAGCAGCATGTAGCCCACGCCCAGCACCAGTATCACCAGGCCGAACGGGGTGAAGCTGAAAAAGCTGAAGCCCTGCTCGCCGTGGCGCACCAGCTCACTGTGCACCACCACGTTGGGCGGCGTGGCCACCAAGCTGAGCATGCCGCTGATCAGGCCGGCGAAGCTCAGTGGCATCATCAGGCGGCTGGGTGATAGTTGCAGGCGCGCCGCGATGCTGAGCACCACCGGGATGAAAATGGCCACCACACCGGTTGAGCTCATCACCGAACCCAGGCCCGCCACTGCCAGCATCAGCAGCACCAGCAGCCGTGCTTCGCTGTTGCCGGCCCGTTCGCTCATCCACTCGCCGATGCGGTACGCGATACCCGTGCGCACCAGGCCTTCGCCTATCACGAACAGCGCTGCGATCAGCACCACGTTAGGGTCGCTGAAGCCTGCAAGGGCCTGTTCGACGGTGAGGATGCCGGAAAGCGGCAATGCGAGAATGACCAACAGCGCCACCACGTCCATGCGCGGGCGGTTGATGACAAACAGGATGACCACGATGGCCAGCAGGCCGAGGACCCAAAACAGCTCTAGGTTCATTGGGAGGGGTGTTCCTTCACACAGGGCACGTTAAGCATTGATAGCTACCAGTGTGCCAGCAAGTGATGAAGGGCGTGTTGATGTGCTGCAGGTTTTGCCTGCCCGGGGCCGCATTCCGGCCCCAGGCGGAGGGTGTCAGTGGCGGTGGCGGCGGTGTTTTTTGCCGCCATTGTCGCCCATGTTGTTACCCACAGCGCCGCCAGCCGCGCCGCCCAGGCCTGCACCGATCGTTGAGCCGGTGCTGCCACCCAACGCGCCGCCGACAAGGGAGCCGCCTGCTGAGCCCAGGCCACCGCCTACAGCGGCTTTGGTACGGTTGCGCTTGGGAGCGCCGACCGCGCTGCCAGCGGCACCGCCCACGCCAGCACCAATGGCGGCACCGGTACGGCCCCCGAGTTGCTGGCCAACGACATTGCCCAAGGCGCCCCCCAGGCCACCGCCAATGGCTGCATTACCGTCACCGGCGAACGCGCCTTGGCAGAGCAGCAGGCCAAGGGCAAGGGAAGGCAGGGTCAGGCGCATGATGGAAACCTCGAATCAGTCAGGTGGCCGAATCCACGTTAACCACTGGGACTTCAAAACGTGCATTTGGTTTCCTGAGGTGTGCCAATCTGGAAGTGTGCATGACGGGCGGTGCTGGCAAGCGGCCTTTCTGTCTCAACCAGTCATGGCCGAGAGCCTTGAAGGGCTCTAAACTGCACATCAAGCCGCAACGAAGACGGCTGCCTGCCACCTGGTGAATCACGATGATCGCCCATACCCCTACGCTGTTCGCCGCCGTTGCATTGGTCGCAACCATTCTGGCTTTCTGCCTGTTGCTGGTCGGGCGCAGCAGCCCCCGCGACAACCTGCTGCTCACAGGTTGCGGGCTGCTGGTGCATGCACTGGCCTATGTTTGCTACACCGTTTATGCAGTGGCACCGTTGTGGCTGAGTTACGGGGTGGGCAACAGCCTGCTGTCGCTGGCGCTGGCGTTCTACACGGCCAGCTTGTTCAGGGTGCGCGAACAGGTGGTGCCGTGGCGCACCATCTTCGTTATCCCGGTGTGCATGCTGGTAGGCCTGATGCTGTTGCAGCACACCGTGGAGCCGCGGATGTTGCTGGCGACACTGGTGCTGATGGTGCAGTGCGCGATGATTCTGTACTGGGCGCGGCGCCATGCCGAGCGGCCCGGGCGTGCTCACCTGCTGCTGCAGATCGGGGCACTCATCAGCCTGGTGGGCCTGGGCATGCGCGTGGTGGCGGTGGCCACGGGCACGGCGGCGGACATGCGTTATGACACCAGCAACCTGAAACAAAGCGTCTCGGTGGCCATCGGCACCGTTACCGTGATGATGTACTCGATCGGCTTGGTGTTGATGGCCAAGGAGCGCAGCGAGTCGCGCTTGCAGCACCTGGCCTTGCGCGACGTGCTGACCGGCACCTTCAACCGGCGCGCCATTCTGGAACGCTTTGCGGTTGAGCTGGACCGGGCCCGTGCAAATGCCACCCACCTGGCGGTGGCAATGATCGACATCGACCACTTCAAGCGCATCAATGACCTGTACGGGCATCTGGCCGGGGATGAGGTGTTATGCCACTGCGTGCGTCAGTTGCAGCAGCGCCTGCGTGAAGGGGACAGCCTTGGCAGGTATGGCGGTGAAGAGTTTTTGCTGCTGCTGCCGGGAACCGACCATGCCGGGGCCATGGGCGCCGTGAACGGCTTGCGCGAGGCGATTGCGCAAAGCCCTGCCTGGTTTGCAGGTGACCGGATCGAGCTGCGCTTCAGTGTGGGCCTGTGGTGCGGCAAACCGGGGCGTGAAGACAGCACTGCAAGCTTGCTCGCACAAGCCGATGCGGCGCTCTACCGGGCCAAGGCTGCCGGGCGCAACACTGTGCACCTGGCAGCACTTGCTGATCTGGGGTGATCAACGGACGGGGCGAATAGCCAGGATTACGCCATTGGTGGTTTGCACCAGTACGTAATGGTCTTGCATCTTCACCCAGTGGCTTTCTTTCTCAGGCGCCGGCAGCCCTTTGGCTTTCCAGTCCTTGACCGCGGCATCCTCACGCTTGAATTGATCGGGAACCTTGTCACCCTCTTTCAATTCCCGGTTACGGGTGGAGGAGTTCTGGACACTGTCGTCTGTCGAGGTGGCCGCGTTGGCGGCCATTGGCAAGCAGGGCAGGGCGGCGAGCAGCAGGTAGTGCAGTTTCATGGCGATTTCCTTGTTGCGTCATGTTCCCCGTCAGACAGCGCAACGTGCGCCACAATTCACTCGCGATGCTGGCAGTGCTAGAGTCGCGTTCTTTTTCAAGACTTCGAGGACTGAACATGCGTGCGATTTTGCCCGTGGCCGTAGCGTTGGTGCTGGTCGGTTGTGCTTCGGCGACCATGGAGGCAGCCCGCAAAGGTGAGCCCACCGCCAAGCTCACCTCGCAAAAGGCAGCGGACCGGGTTGCCCAGTGCATCCAGTTCGGCTGGCAGGAGGAGCGCGTGTTCGGTCAGGATGCCAGCGGCTACCTGGAGCCCCGCCCACAGGGTGGTTTTACCGTGTACACCCGTGAGGCCGAGACGTTCGTCGACGTTTATCCGCAGGCAGGTGGGGTGCAGGTGGACTACTACGCACAGAAAAACGACGGGGTTTCCCTGCAGCACCGCGCGGCGGCCGCCACCTGCCTTTGACGGGCGCCGTGGTTCCAGGCTCGGGCAGCGCTGACGCGATCAAGCCAGATAACCGCCGTCGACGTTCAGCGCTGTGCCTGTGGTGTAGCTGGATGCATCACAGGCCAAGTACAGCACAGCCCCTGCCATTTCCTTGGGGTCGGCCACACGCTTGAGGGGAATTTGCTGCAGCGCAGCATTGAGTATCGCCTCGTTCTTGACCAGTGCAGACGCGAACTTGGTGTCGGTCAAGCCCGGCAGCAGGGCGTTGCAGCGTATGCCGAATTGTGCGCATTCCTTGGCGAATACCTTGGTCATGTTGATGACGGCAGCTTTGGTCACCGAGTAAATGCCTTGGTACAGCCCCGGTGAGACGCCGTTGATCGACGCTACGTTGATGATGCTGCCAGTGCCGTGCTCGCGCATCAGCTTGCCCGCCTCAACTGACATGAAGAAGTAACCCCGAATGTTCACGTCGACCGTTTTCTGGAACGCACCAGGGTCGGTGTCCAGGACGTTGCAGAACTGGGGGTTGGTGGCTGCGTTATTGACCAGAATATCCAGCTGCCCAAACTGCTGCCGGATGGCTGCGAAGGCCTGGCTGATCTGCTCCAGTTCACCAATGTGGCAGGGGATGGCGGTGGCCTGGCCGCCCGCCGCCACAATGGCATCGGCGACCTGCTGGCAGCCTTCCTGTTTACGGCTGGAAACAATCACGTGGGCGCCTTGCTGGGCAAGCAGGTGCGCAATCGCCTCGCCGATACCGCGGCTGGCGCCGGAAACGAAGGCGATCTTGCCCGTGAGGTCGAACAGCTGAGTCTGCGACATGGTGCGTTCCTTGGTAAGGGCCTTGGTGTGGGAAGGGCGGCTCAAAGGCTGGATTTTGCGATCACCTGAAGGGCCATCTGCTCCAGCAGCCGGTTCATGTGGATGAACTGGGCAAAGCGCTTGTCCTGGGTTTGCCCGTGGAAATAGCGGTAGTAGATTTGCTGCACAATGCCCGCCAGGCGGAACAGCCCGTAGCAATAGTAATAATCGAAATTGTCCAGCGGGATGCCGGCGCGCTGTGCGTAATACTCCACGAACTGGCGACGGCTGAGCATGCCAGGTGCATGGCTTGGCTGGCGGCGCATCAGTTGCACCGGGGCTGGGTCACCCGCCTCGATCCAGTAGGCCAGGCTGTTGCCCAAGTCCATCAGCGGGTCGCCCAACGTGGCCATCTCCCAGTCAAGCACCCCGATGATCTGCATGGGGTTGTCGGCGTCGAGGATCACGTTGTCGAAGCGGTAGTCGTTATGCACGATGGCCGGTTGCGGGTGGTCGGCGGGCATCTTGTCATGCAGCCAGGCCGTTACCCGCTGCCAGCGGGGCGCATCGGGGGTCAGGGCTTTTTCGTAACGACTGGTCCAGCCGGCGATTTGCCGTTGTACATAACCTTCAGGCTTGCCCAGGTCGGCAAGGCCGCAGGCGTCAAAGTCGACTTGGTGGAGCTCGACCAGCCGGTCGATGAAACTGTGGCACAGGGCCTGGGTGCGGGTAGCGTCCAGGTTCAGTTCGGCAGGGATGTCGGAGCGCAGGATAATCCCCTTGACCCGCTCCATCACATAGAACTCGCTGCCTATCAGGCCGGTATCGGTGCAGTGGGCATAGGCCTTGGGGCAGTAGGGGAAGCCGCTGTTCAGCTGGTTGAGGATGCGAAACTCACGGCCCATGTCATGCGCCGACTTGGCCTTTTGCCCGAAGGGCGGGCGACGCAGGACGAGATCACGGTCCGGGTAGCTGATCAGGTAGGTAAGGTTGGACGCGCCCCCTGGGAACTGGCTGACCTGTGGCATGCCGCCCAGGCCTTGGATGTGTGCCTTGAGGTACTGATCGATGAGGGCGGCATCGAGCTCTTCCCCTGGGCGGACCTGCGCTGACTGATCGGTGAGCGTCATGGGGTTTCCTTATTCTCGCTCGCAAGGACTATTTTGCAATCTAATGGCAATCAGCTAGTGGAACAAGCGTGCCAGTGGCTCATTGGTCGGGGTGTTGCTGGTGAATCAACGGGGTTGATGCGTGGCGCTTTTTGGGCGAAAAAAAACCGAAGCCAGGCTGGCTTCGGTTTCTGCCCTGCTGCGGCCCTGATATCAGGACGGGAACAGTTCGCTCAGTTTCATCGACAGCATCATGTCGCCCTCAACGCGCAGTTTGCCGCCCATGAACGCCTGCATGCCGTCGGTTTCACCGCTGACGATACCTTTAAGGGTTTCGCTGTCCATTACCAGGGTGCAATTGGCGTCCGGGTTTTCGCCCTCCTGCAATGCGCAAGTGCCATCCTTGACGATCAGGGCGTAGTGCTTGTCTTCGTCGGTGATATTGAAGCCGAACACCAGGTCCAGGCCGGCGGCAGCGGATGGGTTGAACTTCTCTTGCATCTTTTTAACGGCATCAGCTACGGAGGTCATGGTGCATTCCTTATAGAGTGGTTTTCACGTCCCCGAGGGGACACTGCAAGCCGGGGCTTATCGATAGGTGACAAGCGACGGTGTCCTCAACAGCTGCACATGTGCCTGGCTGTTGAAGGAAGCCAGTGCCACCTCGCGCCCGCGGAATTTAACCTGGGTGAGCGAGGTGTTGATTATCTGCCAGTTCAGGGCAAAGGCCTGATCCGGGGTAACGCCTGTAATGAGGTGCAACAGCGCTGCGATGGTGCCGCCTGAGGTGAAAATGGCGATATTGTCACCGCTGCCCGCACCATCCAGCACACGATCCAGGCCGCCCTGTACACGCCTGATGAATGCAGCCCAGCTTTCCAGGCCATCCAAGGCATGCTCACCGCGGTGCCAGCGTTGAACCATGATGGCGAACAACCGTTGGAATTCGCTTCGGTTGTTGGCGCAGTCCCGCAAAACGTCTAGTGCATTGGGCTCGTCTGCCATCAAGCCTGGCAACAGGGCGCGAATCACCCCGTCGGCATCGAACTCGTTGAACGCAGCGTCGGTCTCTATGGCCGGCACGGGGGACCCATCGTGGTGCAACGCTTGAAGTGCGAGCCGGGCGGTGTCCTGCTGGCGGCGCAGGTCGCCAGCCACGCAGCGGTCCAGACGCAGGCCCAGTTGAGCCAGGTGTTCACCCAGTGCCTGGCTCTGACGGACGCCGACGGGCGAAAGGACATCGTAGTCATCCGCACCGAAAGAAGCTTGGCCATGTCTGATCAGGTAAAGGTTGCCCACGTAAGCGTCCGGCCTGTTGGTGATTGCTGCCGAGGTTAGGACGCGAGAATCGGGCTGTCAACGAAAAACATACAAGCGTTTGAAAAGGTTGTTTGAAAGATGTTGCCGGCATTTGCAACCGCTGGCGGCACCCCAGGCGCACCGGTATGCTTGCTACAGTTACGCGCCAGATGGCGCAGCAATTCAAAGGAGTCAACGTGGAGTTTCTTGCCGAATACGCAAGCTTTCTCGCCAAAACCGCCACCTTGGTCATCGCCATTCTGGTGGTGCTTTCGGCTGTCGCCGGCCTGCGCGGCAAGGGCCGGCGCAAATCGGGTGGGCATTTGCAGGTTACAAAGCTGAACGATTTCTACAAGGATTTGCGCGAACGCCTGGAGTCAGGCCTGTTCGACAAAGCCGAGCTCAAGGCCTTGCGTAAGCAGCAGGGCAAGGCGGAAAAGAAGGTCAAGAAGGGCAAGGCTGACGATAAAGGCCGGGTTTACGTGCTGGATTTCGACGGCGATATCAAAGCTTCTGCCACCGAAAGCCTGCGTAACGAAATTACCGCGCTGCTCACCCTCGCCACCCCGCGGGACGAGGTGGTACTGCGGCTGGAAAGCGGCGGCGGCCTCGTGCACAGCTATGGCCTGGCAGCCTCGCAGTTGGCACGCATCCGGCAGGCGGGCATACCGCTGACGGTGTGCATCGACAAGGTAGCGGCCAGCGGTGGTTACATGATGGCCTGCATCGGCGAGAAGATCATCAGCGCACCCTTTGCCGTGCTCGGTTCGATCGGCGTGGTTGCCCAGTTGCCCAACGTGAACCGCCTGCTGAAGAAGCACGACATCGACGTCGAGGTGCTGACCGCCGGTGAGTACAAACGCACCCTTACCGTGTTGGGTGAAAATACCGAAAAGGGCCGGGAAAAATTCCAGGAAGACCTCGACGTCACCCATCAGTTGTTCAAGGACTTTGTCGCCCGGTATCGTCCGCAACTGCACATCGATGAGGTAGCCACTGGCGAAGTCTGGCTAGGCGTCTCGGCGCTCAACCGCCAACTGGTGGATGCCCTGCAAACCAGCGACGAGTACATCAGCGACCGCGCCCGCACCGCCAACGTGTTCCACCTGCATTACGCAGAGCGCAAGAGCCTGCAGGAGCGCATCGGCATGGCTGCCAGCGGCACGGTCGAGAACGCGGTGGTAGGGTTGTGGAGCAAACTCAACCGCCTGCGCTAACACCTTGAACCTGTTGAAATTTTTTTTCGATCAGGGGGTTGCAAGGTGAAACGAATGCAGACATAATGGCGCCCATCGAAACGCAGCGAGCTTTGAAAAAGGGTCAGCGTTTCAAGGAGATAGCGAAGCGTAAGCGGCTAACTCCGAACTTTGAGGCCGAGTAGCAAAGTGGTTATGCTCCGGATTGCAAATCCGTCTACGCCGGTTCGATTCCGACCTCGGCCTCCATATTTGAAAGCCCCGCAGATTAGCGTCTGCGGGGTTTTTCTTTATTGGCGGGGAAGTCCAAGCTTTCCGCATAAGTCTTCTATGGGGTTGGGCCTATCACCTCTAGCGCCCTTGGGTTGAATGGGAAAAGTAAGCGTATCGCTGTTAATGCAGCTCGAGCGCTTGAGTGACAACTCTATTTCTGCCGCTCTCTTTAGCTTCATACAGGGCGGTGTCCGCGGCTTCAAGTAATTTTCCAGCGATATCGCTAATCTCGTGTTTGAACTTGGGGCTTGGATGGTACGTTGATATTCCAATGCTCAGGGTTACAAATCCATATAGGCTTCCTGGGTGTGGCATATTCAGAGTCGCGATCGTGTTTTGTATGGAGTGTGCAATGGTAGCGGCGCTGGTGTCTGGCGTGTTCGGCAGTATCGCTGCAAATTCCTCACCTCCGTATCTCGCCGCCACGTCATAAGGACGTCGTAGGGAACTGCCAAATGATGCTGCGATCCGTTTTAGACACTGATCCCCTGCCAGGTGCCCATAGAGATCGTTATAGGGCTTGAAATTATCAACGTCCATCATTAATAGCGAGATTGGCGAGCCACGTCTCTGGCTGTTTCTGATTGACTTTTCGAGGTATGAGTCAAAAGCTCTGCGGTTACCAAGCATCGTGAGTGCGTCGGTTTCCGATAGGCGGCGGATGCCTTTGTTCTCTGTAATCAGTTTGCCTACTAAACCTGTAAGACGCGTCTCGATGTTTTTGTGTCGAGTGTACTTTCAAGTGGCGTTCTCATGAGGTTGGCATATTGCCTGTTGGCGGTCACGAATGCTAGAGATCGACTGATTAAGCATGAGGCGACTGGCAAGGAGTCGTAAATTCGGAATAGCGTATCTTTATCTAGTAACATTTCAGTAAGCTTCATGCTAACAGGTCGAGTAGTGGGCAATGCGTCTAAGAGGATGCCGATAAATCCGTCGCTAAAAGGTTTCAGCTGACGTCGTCCCTTGCTGAACCATTGTTGAGGTCTAAGCATTCTATCTCTACGGGCGGTAGGCGGTACGAGATGTCATACACGGTAACTGAAAAAACGGCGCGTCGATCGGTGGCTTAAATGCATCAAATGATCATTGTCTTTCATTTTCTAAAAGGCTATCAGCGATCATGAGAGTACACCCTTGGCTTTCGATGAACAGATACCTCGTACACATCGGTATGGGCGCTGGCAACTAATCGAAGACCCTGGTGCCTTGATGAAACACCATTTGCCAACCCTCTCCGTACGTTTCCCAAACGGAGCTACGCAGTGATAATGACACTTCGCCGTTAGCCGGGTGATGGCGGCACAGGTAGGTAGCCAGCGCGACGCTATCCGCAAGTCTACGCAGCTTGAAATCCTCAATCGTTCGTTTGATGAACGTCTCGGATTTGAGTTCAGCAATCACCTCCGCTTTCGTCCAGCCTTTGCCAGACGCTCCAAATTCAACGAAGTCTTCGACCAGCAGCCGTTTGAGCAACCGGTCATTTTTTCGCGTTTCTGGTTCCAGCAACAACGCTTCAAGCGCTAAAATCTGTAGACGGATATCCATTTCCCTCACCGACTCAGTGTGATCGCATAGGCTTCACAGGGCACAATACACTTTCGACCTAACGCGTTGTTTGATACCCCTCCCGATAACCATGCCCGCGCGTCGGAAGGTTTAGCTTCGATGGTCAATAACCGCCTCACAGGTGATGGGGAAGTTGACAGAGTTCGCAATGAAGCATTCGTGGTGAGCATCGTTATGCAAGCGCATTGCAAGATCCCTGTCGGATTGGCTATTGATAATGACGTGAGGCCTTAGCACGGCGTCCTTGAAGTGGCCCTTGCGCTGGCCATCGCCTTCAATCATCCGGCCTACGGGATAGTCGACGTATTCCAGTACGCACACGTTGTTGACGGCGCATAAATGTAGGTACCAGAGCTTGTGGCAGGCCGAGATCGAGGCCAGCAACATATCTTCCGGGTTCCAGCGTTCGGAGTTGCCGCGAAAAGCAGGGTCGGCTGAACCCAGGATGGGTGCTTTCCCTGGTGCTTCGACAGTGTAGTCTCGCTGGTAGGCTGTGTAGCTGGCAGTACCCTTACCAGTGTTACCTGTCCAATTCAGCGTGACAGCGTAATCGTGTTCTTTCATGATCAATCCTGTGTTAAAGAATGCCCGTAAAGTAATCCGCTGCTCAGGCATGCGCTGTCAACTACCAAGATGCTGGTCGATCAACTGCGTGACTGCCTCGGCGTGAGTATGGCCGAGATCATGACCCGCCTCGTGGAATACCTGCAGCCTGGCGTTGGGTATCAGCTCCGCCAGCCGCTGGCCAACCGAGACAGGGCTGATCGGTTCGACACCGCCACGACCATCGATTGCGCGACCAGGGCTAGAGGCCAGCCCAGTATTGCACCGCAATTGGCGTAGTGAGGGCTTCGGCGACAGATCTCCAGAATTCCATGTTGCAGAGGCGCCGGGTAGGAAAAGAATTTTTCCAAGGGGATGGTGACAGTTCGCGCTTTGGGTAACGATTGCACCTACGTACGGGCATTCACAGGCCCGCTGGCGATTTCTTTTGTGGGTGGTCACACCCTTAAAATAAAGATCCCTAATCCAGGAGCGATTTGATGATCACCTGCCATGTCCGTTACCTCATCGACCCCTACCAACTCGATGCTTTCGAACGCTATGCGCGCGCTTGGATACCCGTGGTCACCAAAATGGGTGGACAGCACCACGGCTACTTCCTTCCGGCAGAAGGCGCCAATAACGTTGCCTACTGTCTCTTCAGCTTCTCCAGTTTTGCCGATTACGAAAGGTATCGGCAAGAAACCGCAGTCGATCCTGAATGTATGCGCTTGGTTGAGGACGCGTCCGAATTGAAGTTCATCGTGAGCTACGAAAGAAGCTTCCTTCGCCCTTTGCTTGGGTGATGCCTGCTTATAGATGCTGCCCCTATGCTCAGCGCGACACTCACGCATGGACGGTCACCGCCTTGACTCAGCAGATAAGGAGGCTACGAACAGGGCGGACTAAGCGTTCGATGTCCTTGCCTAAATAGTAGTAGTCAAGGCATCCGCCTTCATAGCCCAAATGATAAGCGTAACTGGCGGAGAACTGTGAGCTCAGCCAATGCCACCGATCTTCGCGCAGGCTGACCAAGCCCTCGGCTTTGGCTGCCATCACCATCTGCCCCTCCAGGCAGGAGGGTATAAATGCACCCAGTTCCAAGGCCTTGATCGCGATCAAGCTGCCGCCTTCGGCCATGGCGCGGGTATTCGCTTCACCATCGCTGTAACTGTTAGCGTTTTCGATCATAGTGCTGGGTTCGCCCCAAACGCCTTGAAATTCATCATCCAAAAGAACCAAGGCGCGTTCTTGGCCATTTAGCCAGTAACGGGTGACGAAGAAGCCACCTGCCAAAGGGTGGCCACGCGGCGGCAACTCAGAAGCGTGAACAACGTGTTGCAAAGACTGAATCATGAATTTCTCTCGAGTGGAGGCCGAAGCCCAATGGCCCATCAGTACGTTTCAATCAAAACGGCACGGGGCGACTTCATGCATTGCTCATGGCCTGAATGGGCGGTGGATTTGAATGCCCATAACAATAACTATAGCAGGTGGCTGGTACTGTTTACATTGGCCCAAAACTTATAATTTTTTAGAGAAACTCTAGCGCTTTATAAAAATAATTGCCATTGATTGGTTTAAGTAGTTGCTTGTTTTACTGCTTCTATTCTGCGGCTAAAAAATGCGTATTCGCGGTTCAACGGCAGTTGAGCTACCCAGCTATCTTGAAGTGATGGCAAATAGCCATCTTAGTGAGTATTATTGCCTCCTGCCGATTCTGGTCATGCCAATTACGGCGGTAGGGAGCAGTATCTGATGGGGTTGTGGACGCTGATGGGTGTGCTGGTAGCGCCTGCTTTTTTGGCGGTTCAAGGGTGGATTTCCTGGGACACGATCGGATAATGCGTCGATGGAGCGAGTATTTCGTAGCTTGAAATCGGAGTGGATACCGACCACGGGGTACCTGACTGGGAAGCAAGCTCAACGAGACATCAGCCAATACCGGATGAGTCATTACAACTGGATCCGCACGCATCAATTCAACGATGCGCTGGCTCTGGCAATAGCTGAAGAAAAACTCAAAACTGTGTTCGGAATGAGTTGACCACTACAGAATATCATCGCACCACGACAGTTGGAGTGGGCTAATAGGAGCAGACGGGCCGCCCTCCCAACTCACCGCCTCACCGCCGATGAGCACGCTCCCTGTTGCGCGAGCTCGCGTAGTTTGTTACAAGTCATTTTTACTCAATGGAATGAGTAGATGCCCGCGAGCTTCAAGGTCGTAGCCAAACCCTGCGAATGGCGCCGCTTTGTTAAGCACAGATGGCATTTGCACATACTAAGGATCGGTCCATGGTTACTAAATTATCTACTCCCCTTGCTGTGTTGCTCCTGGCCCAGACGTTCCACGTTCAAGCCGACGTCGCCTCGAAACAGAGTTATTGCTGCCAGATCGTGGTGGGTGGCTCAGAGGCTCAGTATGCTAATGAACTGGAGGGTGCAGGCGTGCCTGCCGTCAGCATTAGAGGACACGAAGGCGGCGCTAAAATTCCTTTCGAAAATTTGAAGTCAGTTACGCCCGTCGACGCTAACGGTGTAACTCGATTGTCTTGGTCTGGCTTGCCGCCTGCAGACGGGACAGCGGGGCGGTTCAACTTCAAACAGGTTTCCAATCAGCACGTTTACTTTGGGGAATGGTCGCAGAGCGGATTGAACAACGCGCCGGAACGGATCGTCTACTATGCGGGTGATAACAGTGGGCGGGTGCTCCCTACAACGCCGGTCACGTATGCAGTGCAGGGCATTAGTAATTACGCTGGATCCAATATCATGTCAGGCGAGCTAACGGCAACCTTCGGCACAGCAGTCTCTGGCGTGGTTGGCAGTTTGGCTAATGCCCAATTGAAGGTAGAGATCGACGCGATCATAAACGGTGTTTGGTTCGATGGAGGCGCGACCGCTATTGATCCCAACACCAACGCTCAACTGTCGAAAGGCTGGTCGAAGGGGAGTTTCTTCGGCGCGGGCGAAACAGCCTCTTTGGCGGGTGTTGCGCACTTTGGTAATCGTGATTTTGATGTTGCGTTTGGTGGCGTCAAAAAGTAGCGCACAGAGCCCCCTATTAGAAGCGCCCCAGCAGCTGGGCGCTTGTGCTCATCGGTGAAGTTCGTAGTAATCCCCCAATAGAGTCAGGTAATGCCGCACTGCTATCGCTCGTTCGTTGGTATTTTCTTTGCTGTGTTTTTTCCGAGCCATGCTCAATCCGATCAGGATACAGACCTGCGGCTCAATCAGACAATTGACTACCGTGCCACCGTGGAAGACCGGGGTTTCCAGCAGGCGCCTGGCACCCTGTCTCTCCTGTCCGTGGATGGCCATACCTATCAAGTTGGCAATAACCTGGATGATCTGGGGCGGGCGCTGTATCTATCGGTACAGCGGCAGCAGTGGGCGGATGTGATCTTTTTTCGAGCACGCTACGCGGCACTTCCAGATCATGACCCCATGCTTCTGGCCTATGCCGATGGTGCACGCGCACGCGCCGATGGGCAATTGAGTCAAGCCGAAGTTGATTATCGGCACTTACTGGCCTTGCAGCCAGACTTCTTGCCAGGCCAACTCGAACTGGCGAGGGTGCTATTTGAAAATCGTAAAGATCGGGAGTCGGCGGACGCTTTCAGCCGTATCCGCTCGTCCCTTGACCCTGCAGACACGCAAAATCGAGGGTTGCTCCAGAGCATCAGTAGTTTCACCCAGGCACTCGATCGGCGAGGTCAATGGCAAGGCTCGTTGGCCGTAGGGCCCACGTGGAGTAATAACCTCAACCGGTCCTCGGAGAGCCGAACCACCTACCGCCTTGCATCCAGCGAGGGTGTATACGTGATAGAAAGAAGGATGCCCAAGGCCGTTTCTGGAGACGGCATAGATTACGAGGCGACCCTGAATAAACGCGCAGCCCTTTCTGGGCATCACGGCGCCTACATCCGAGCGCTTGCGTATGGCCAAGCCTATAAGGGGCAAGGCAAATATAACGAGGACACATTGACTGCTCATGCAGGCTACAGCTACCAAAATGCACGCAATCAATACAGCCTAGGACCACTTTTCGAGTTCAACCGCATGGGCAGTGATCCGATGTCAACTGCCTGGGGCCTGCGCGGCGAATGGATGCACAACCTGAGTGCCACACGTTTGCTCAAACTGGAGGTTGAATACAAAGACCTTGCCTACCGAGGGCTGTATGCAAGCGCTTACAATGGTAGCGTCACCTCGACGTACGCGACACTTTGGCAAGCAATGCCCCAACAATGGCTGCTGTTCGGAGGCTTCGATTTCACGGACCGGCGCGCGAAAAATGACGTTGAAACTTATTTCCAAAAGGGGCTGCGTGCGGGGGTAGCCAAGGAATTTGGTTCAGGCTTGAGTACAGTACTGTTCGCCTCTTGGCGGACCCGGCAATATGCCGGTTTCAGCGCGCCCCTTGATGCGCGCCGACACGAAGAGGAGAGTGGCTATACCTTCATCGCTCGAGCGCCGCGGTTGGCTGTTAGCGGGCTAGTACCCAGCCTCGTCGTCAAGTACAACGATGTGCGAAGCAATATAGCCTGGCTGTACAGCCATGAGCGTAGCAGTGTCAGCGTCAAGTTGGAAAAAGTGTTCTAGGTGCTGGGCTTAGTCAAACGGTGTTGAAAACCGTCGAGCGGCCCTAGGCTTCTATCCCTGTCCATTAGCGTACCGGCAACGGACCGGGGCAAACTGCGTTAGCCCAGAGCCACTCTGCAGTCAGGGCATGTGCTGGGCACATGGTCCACACTTTTGGGCCTGAGTATTTTGTCGACATACGGCCAAGGGGAGGTGACTCGGGAGCGAAATACTACGTGGTGCTTGGCAACTGGATCGCAAAAAAACGCCTTTCCGCTTTACAGGGCTGATTGTAGATCTGGGCCGTAGCAGTTTCCCATCAGCCAAAAGAGTCGTTCCCGAGCGGTTTCGACCATGAGGGAAACGCCTGCCCCTTGGCAGGGTGTTTCGGGCCGTCTCGATTGGCGACCTCATGACTGAGGGGCGGCACTGATAACCGAAGGTTTAAAACCATTTAGTGCTGTTTCATTTTTACAGGAGGGGACGTATGCGAATTCTGATCGGGGCAATCGTGGTGGCAGCACTGGCGGGGTGCGCAAGTGTCGGCGACACGCGAAGCAACCCGCCCCTGTTGGAGCTGAAGTCATCGAGGCAGCCTCAACAGGTTGCTGAATGCATCCGTGATGCCTGGCAGAACACTACGGTGCTGGGTGTAAGCGTAGGCGGCATCCTGCAGGCATCTGGAGCCCGCTACTCTGTCTTGGCACCTGACGCACAGGCCCCGCTACACCTGGTCGACGTTACTGCGGCGCCAGGCGGTTCGACCATTCGCTACCACTTTTACCGCACTTGGCAATCACCACTCGAGCGCGTCAAAGATGCGGTCAGGTCATGCAGCATGGGCGCCTGAAAGCACTTGCTGCGGCGCCCCAACTGGCCAAGCCTGACTGACAGGGCATATGAATACCGACAATCAGTTTATGAGGAGTATTAGCACAATCACATGCGAATTTTTATCACAATGGTGGGACTGGCTCTGCTGACGGGGTGTGTGTCGCCTGCGGATCTCGAAGCACGAGGGCCGGCCTTCGAGAGCCTGACTCAAAAGACCGCAAGAGATTTCTCTAAATGCCTCGCCCCGAAATGGCAGGACATGAGTAGCGGGGTAGCCTCGACGGAAACCGAAACGGGCTACCGCATTCGGTTAGACATTGATCTGGTGGGCACGCCGGTGATGGCGTTAGTGCAGAGCCGTGCGGTGGGTGCCAAGGTTCGCATTTACACGCGGAACAGTTCGTGGTCCAAATGGGTGAAGGTGGCGCGCACCTGCATTTGATCAGGTTCAAGACTAATGCTTCTTCGGGCGCCGCCATCGAAAAATGCTTGATAACGGAAGCACATATGAAGTGTTCAGGGCGCTGACGCGCCCCTTCCTGGTTTGAGGTAGAGATCAGCAGGCTTGACCCGTTGGGTATGTTTTTCGCCTGGCTCAGTTTGGCCGGGGATCCGTACGGCACTCAAGCTGCCAAGCCAATGGCCATTCAAGCATCACACTCGCTTTGGGGCGATGGCGATTTACTTCCGGCAGAAGGTGCCGATAAGGTTGCGTATTGCCTCTTCAGCTTCTCCAGCCTTGCCGAATACGAACGGTTTCGGCAAGAAGCCGCAGTCGATCCTTACTGTGTGCGCTTGGTTGAGGGAGCGTCCAGTACTGGAATGCGGGCCTACATCCAACCACTTATTTTGAGCGGCTCTCGCGAATCCAAGCTATCAAACGATTGAGCGCACCTTCACTACGCGGCTCCCGCTGATAACAGCCCGGCTGGTTGGGGGGAAAAGCATCGCAGGCAAGCACCGTGGGGCCGGTCGACTGCCCTGGACCGCTGCCGGAATAGTGGGAACAGCCAATTAGCAGGCATACCGTAACGCCAACAAGAAAACATCCTTTTTTCATAGCCCAACCTTAGCGAAGTGAACAGGCATTCGACGCCTGTACATGACAAAAGTCACCCCCCCATTGCCCGCTCCCTGGCCCCAGCACTGCCCCGAACTCATCCATGCACTGTAGAATCCCACCTCACGTATTCAACACAGGGAGCGCTTAATGATCCAGCCGGTAACCCGCAGGCAGTTGATCACATCGGGCATGATTTCAACGTTTGCCGCGGCGGCCTGGCCTACTTGGGCCGCTACCGACATCGACAGCGACCTATCCACTGTCGAGCACTCATTCAAGGTAACCCTGGGCGTCTGGGCCATTGACACGGCATCAGGCAAGACTGTCGCGTACCGCGCAGAGGACCGCTTTGCATTCTGCAGCACCTTCAAAGTCATCCTGGCGGCCGCCATCCTGGCAAAAAGCGCCGAAGACCAGGCGCTGCTCGACCGGCGAATCACTTACGCCCCAGACCAACTGGTGACCTATTCGCCGATTACCGAACAGCACGTCCAAGCCGGCATGACGGTTCGCGAACTCTGCGCTGCAGCGCTGCAGTACAGCGACAACACGGCGGGTAACCTGCTGTTTGAACTAGTCGGTGGGCCAGCAGGGTTGACGGCCTACGCCCGAACGTTGGGTGACCCAGCATTCAGATCAGACCGTAACGAGCCTTCACTGAACACCGCGCTACCCGGTGATCCTCGTGATACGACGACGCCGCTGGCCATGGGCGTGACCTTGCAGAAGTTGCTGCTTGGAAGTGGCCTTGGGGAGGATGCCCGTCAACAGTTGCAGGGCTGGCTGAAAGGCAATACCACCGGTGACAAACGCATTCGCGCCGGCGTGCCGCAGGGCTGGTTGGTCGGCGACAAGACCGGCTCTGGAGACTACGGTGTGGCAAACGACGTGGCAGTGATCTGGCCGCCCGGCAAAGCCCCCTGGATCGTTGTAGTGTTCTCGCGCGCCGAGACTAAAGCCTCTGAGTGGAACAATGACGCCATCGCCGCCTCCATGAAAGCGGTTGTCAGCGTACTGGGGCCCTAACCCCTTCTGGCAGGGCAGAAGCACCGTTGCCCTGGGGTCACTCCGACTGAAACAGCGCCCGGATCACCTCCCTCAACCAACGGTTACCCGCATCCTGGTGATAACGCCCATGCCAGTGCTGTTTGACCGTGAACCCCTCTACCGCAAAGGGGCAATCATGCACCCGGAGCCCGTGCATGTCGGCCAGCGTTTGCCCGATATGCCGGGGCAGGGTCGCGATCAAATCCGTAGACCCTAGAATCATGCCCAGGCCAAGGAAACCCGGTAGCTCCAGCATGATCCTGCGTTCGATCCCGGCCCGGGTGAGGCTGCCTTCCAGCAGCTTCTGGCCCGTGCCGGCACTGATCTGTACATGCCCTTCGGCCTGGTAGCAGGCAGTGGTCAGGGGCCCCTGCAAACGGAGGTGTTGCGGGTTGCTCAGGCACACCCAGTCCTGATTGAACAGCACCTGTTGGTACATGCCACCCCCCAGCCATGGCACAAAGCCTATCGCCAGGTCCGCTTCACCGGACTCCAGTGCGCTATCCGTATTGCCATCGATGCGCACGGCATCCAGGCGTATGCCCGGTGCATGGTTGCGCAGGTGGTTGAGGATACGGGGCAGTAACGTGATATGGCTGGCATCACTGACGCACAGGCGAAAGCGTCGCTGGGCAGCAGCCGGTGCAAACTGGGGCTCCCAGGTGGTCAGGCGCCGCAGGGATTCCAGCACCTCACGGCACGGGCCGATCAGCTGGTCGGCGCGCGGCGTTGGCGCCATGCCGCCAAGTGTGCGCACGAACAGAGGGTCTTTGAGCTGCTCGCGCAGGCGTGCCAGCCAGATACTGACGGTGGGCTGGCTTTGCCCAAGCTGCTCGGCGGCCCGTGTGACGCTGCGGCAGTGATACAGCACGTCAAACAGCTGCAGCAACTTAGGCTCAGGAAGGTGCTGCAACTCACTCATTATTGCGATTCTTAATGATTGTATTGAGGCCATTGTATAGCGCGAATAAGCGCTGCCGCCTAGTGTGGTCGCAAGCCGAAGGAGGTTTGCGACTTGAAAATATGCATTCTGGGCGCTGGTGCCCTGGGTTGCGCCATTGGCGCGACCTTGAGCGAAGCCGGGCATGAAACCTGGCTGTTGAATCGCGGGCGTGCGCATGTGGACGCCATCAATCGGGAGGGGCTGCGGGTACAGGACGAACGCGGCGAGCGATGGGTGAAGGTAAATGCCACATCCGACGCGGCGGATGCAGGCATAGCCGACCTGGTCCTGGTGCTTGTGAAGTCGTTCCACACTGCCGAGGCCATCGCCGGGGCTGCCGCACTCATCGGCCCGCAGACCGTGGTGCTGTCGCTGCAGAACGGGCTGGGGCATGAGGACATCCTGGCAGCCGCCGTGGGCCGCGAGCGGGTGCTGGCTGGCAAGACCTACGTCGGTGGCGTGATGCTGGCGCCGGGCTGCATCCGTGCCGGCGTGGCCGGCAAGCAGACCTACATCGGCGAGCTGGACGGGACCGTGACGCACCGGGTGCAGGCCATCGCCGACGCCTTCACTGGTGCGGGGCTGGCGACCGCCGTCAGCGACAACATTCTTGGCACCATGTGGGACAAGTTGCTGGTCAACGTGGCTACCGGCGCACTCACCGGCATTACCGCCCTCAGCTATGGGCAGTTGTACAGCGAACCCCTGCTGGAACGGACCGCCAAGGCCGCTGTGGCTGAAGCCATGGCCGTTGCCGAGCGTGCCGGGATTTGCCTGGGCCTCACCAGCGCCGATGCCGTCTGGGCCCTCGCCGCTGAAGGGCTGCCGCCAAGTTTTCGCACCTCGATGTTGCAGAGCCTGGAAAAAGGCTCGGTGACTGAAATCGACTTCATCAACGGCTCCGTCGTGCGCTGGGGCGAACGCCACGGCGTGGCCACACCGGTCAACGCCACACTGGTGGCCTGCATCAAGGGCATCGAACGCGCCATGGCCGACAAGCAGAAGGAAACCCTATGAGCCAGCCAAAGGCCTACCTCGAACACGTTGCGTTCTGGGTGAGCGACATCCAGTGGCATATCCGCTTTTTCAGCGAGGTGTGTGGCATGACCATGCGCGAAGTGCAGGGGAGTGTTGAGCAGCCCTCCCAGTACTGGACGCTGGGTGGTTTGCAGTTCATTCACCAACCCGGCTTCGCCGGCCCGGAAGGCCGCATGGCCCACCTGGGCATCATGTGCGAAGACCTCGCAGCAGCCCTGGCAGCCGCACAGCGTTTTGACGTGAGCGAGATGCCTCAAGGGCGCAACTGGCTGCGCCTGCCGGACGGTCTGGCTGTTGAGTTCATCCAGGCGCAACCAGCGAGCTGCGTGGCCAAGGCGTTGGCCATTGACCCGCGCGCGGAGGTGCAGGCATGAGTGTGGTGGAAAAATACTGGGACGATGCCCGTGAAGGTGACGAATGCCTGAGCCCCACCTACACGGTCACCCGTGAACGGATCCTGGCCTACGCCGACCTCACCGGTGACCACACCCCGGTGCATGTGGATGAGGCCTATGCCAACGCCAGCCACTTCGGTTGCCTGGTGGCCCATGGCCTGTTTGGGTTGTCGATTGCCGACGGCTTGAAAACCCAGTGCGAGTACCGCTTTGTACCGGGCATGTCGTTGGGCTGGACCTGGGACTTCGTGCTGCCGATCAAGGTCAACGATGTGCTGCAGGTGCGCATGCGCGTGGGCTCGATGCGCCCGAGCAACAGCAGGCCAGGCTGGGGCATTGTGGTGCTGCCCTCCGAGTTGATCAACCAGCACGGCCAGGTGGTGCAGCGCGGCGAGCACCGCTTGATGGTGCCCAGGAGGGCTGCAGCATGAGCCAGGCCCTACCATTGGCAGGTATCCGTGTGATCGACTACAGCCACTTCCTGGCCGGGCCATACGTGGGCCGTTGCCTGGCCGCCCTGGGCGCTGAAGTGATCAAGGTCGAGCGGCCAGGCAGCGGCGATGCCGGGCGCCAGCATGCATATGCACTGGATGACCAGCAGAGCGGCTATTTTCTGCAACTGAACATGGGCAAGCAGGGCGTCAGCGTGAACATGAAGGACCCGCGCGGCAAAGCCTTCATGCAAAGGCTGACCGACTCAGCGGACGTATTCATCGAAAACTATCGCCCGGGCGCCCTGGACAAGCTGGGCCTGGGTTACGCCGAACTGTCAGCGCGCAACCCGCGCCTGGTGTACTGCTCCATATCGGCTTACGGGCATACCGGCCCGGATGCACACCGTGCCGGTTTCGGGCTGATCGCCGAAGCCAAGAGCGGCATCATGCAGATGGTCGGTGTGCCAGGGGAGGCGCCACCGTTGCTGCGTATCTCGCTGGGTGACATGTACACCGGCATTCATGCGGTGGCGGCGATCAATGCCGCGCTGTTGGGGCGGGTGAACAGCGGCGTTGGTCAACACATCGACATGGCGCTGTACGACACGCTGGTGTCGATGCACGAGTATGCCGTGCAGTGCTACACGCTGTCTGACGGTACGGTGTTGCCGGAGCAAACCGGCCATGACATGCCCACCTCGACCTTGTACGGGGTGTTCCGCGCGGCCGATGGCGACCTGGTGATCGCGGCCCAGGTCGACGATGCTTGGCAGCGCTTTGCCGCCATGCTCGAAGCCAATGGCGGGCCAGCAGGCTTTGGCAGTGACGCCCGCTATCACAACCTCAACGGCCGTAACACCCACCGCGAATCCATTCTGGCAGTGGTCCGCCGCTGGGTAGGCGCCCGCTCGGTGGCCGATGTACTCGCCTTGCTCGATGCCGTCGACATCCCCAGTGCCAAGGTACAGCGCATTGATGAGGTATTGGCCGACCCGCAAATCCAGGCGCGCAACATGGTGCTTGAGCAAGAGCACCCGCGCTACGGCACCTTGCGCCTGCCCAACCTGCCATTCCGCTTTTCGGGTTGCGATACCACGGTGCATCAAGTTGCCCCGGACCTGGGCGAGCACAACGCGCAAGTCGCGGCTGGGCTTGGCTTCAGCCCCGAAGAAATCACCGCCATGCAGGCGGACGGTGTGTTATTCAGACACGGAGATGCACGATGAGCGACCGCTATGCAGTGATCGGCCGGCCGATCAACCACACCAAATCCCCGTTGATTCATGGCCTGTTTGCCAACGCCACTGGCCAGCAGCTGGAATACGGCGCCATCGAAGGTTCGCTTGAGGCGTTCGAGGCCCAGGTGCATCAATTTCGCGACAGTGGCGGCCTCGGCATGAATATCACCGCACCCTTCAAACTGCGCGCCTTCGAGCTGGCCGACCAGCGCAGTGAGCGTGCCCGGCTGGCCCGCGCGGCCAATGCGCTGAAGTTCGAAAATGGCTGCATCACCGCTGAGAACTTTGATGGCATAGGCCTGTTGCGCGATATTGAAGTCAACCTGGGTGAGCCACTGCGCAACCGTCGGGTGCTGATGCTGGGTGCTGGTGGTGCGGTACGGGGGGCTTTGCTGCCGTTCCTGGATGCTGAACCTGCCGAACTGGTGGTTGCCAACCGCGACATGGCAAAAGCCATGGCATTGCGCAACGAGCTGGACCATCCACGGCTGCGCATCAGCCGCTATGAGGCGCTGGAGGGTCAGGCGTTCGATATCGTGATCAACGCCACCTCGGCGAGCCTGGTGGGTGAACGGCCGCCGCTGCCCGGTCAAGTATTGGGCACTGCACAGTTGGCCTATGAACTGGCCTACGGCAAAGGGCTCACGCCGTTTTTACGGCTGGCACGGGAGCAGGGCGTTGGACGCCTGGCCGACGGTGTAGGCATGCTGGTGGAGCAAGCGGCCGAAGCGTTTGCCTGGTGGCGGGGCGTGCGCCCGGATACGCGGGCAGTGATCGACCAACTGACCATCCCGCTGGAGTGAGCCATGGGTCGCCACGTGCGGGTTTGGCTTGAAGCCCGCTCGCGCCGTGGCGAGGTGTTTCATTGAACTGCGCCGGGTGAGTTCGGGTCGGTGAGTTAAAGAGGGAGGATCCGCAATGCCAGTCACACTCAGAACACTGACCGATGACGAAATACCGCAGGCTTACCGCGAACCTGACCTCGCCGAGCTGTACGAGGTCGACGACGGGGAGGGTGAGGTTCACTACCTGAAAAGTGACGCAGACGCAGCCAAGCTGGTCGTCGAACTGACAGAGAAACACGCGTCAGCCTGATGAGCCGCCCTGGAGGAGTACTGCGGCGCGCCAGGCACTGGTTGTCGCGACGCTGGATGACCCCCGCCCGCCAGCGATGGGCGGGCGTTTTGCTGATTATCCTCGGGCTTGTGGGGTGGTGCCTGAACCCCGGCAGCAGGTGGCCGTGGGTGCTGGCAACAGGGGTGATCTGGCTGCTTGCGGCATGCCCCGCAACCTGGTTTACCAGGAGCTCGCTCCGCTCACGCTTCGGAAAGCGTCGGGGTTGAGGTGTGAGCCATGAGTCACGCTTGTCCGAATTTCAAAGCAGGTGTGGGCAATATCTTCGCCATTCGTACGAATTGGCTGATATATTTTCTCCCTCGCCACGTCGTGGCTCATAACAAGTAGTAGGCTCCTCATGACTTACCAACTCTCCTCTGATCTGGGGCCAAACCACCCGCCGGTGACGGATATCCTCAACGCCCCCGGTGTCTGGGTAGAAGAACCCAATATCCGCAGAGGCGGCGAAAGCGGGGTGCTTAAGGTTGAGGTGGAAGGTTTCACCTTCTACAAAAAACAGCAGGTTGGGCATATCTACCGCAGCCTGTTGCACCCGTTCGGCTACCCAACGGTTGCCCGCGAAGCCAAGGCCTTGCGCGCTGCCGCTTCGCTTGGCGTGGCTACGCCTGCGCTGCTGCATAGCCATGTGCACAAACAAGCGGGCGAATGGCAGGCCGTGATGGTTACCGCCGCGCTGGACGGGTACTTGTCGCTGGAGGACTTCTACCTGCAAGGCGTGGATAAAACCGTTGGGCCTCGGCGCCATCACGAGATCCTTGAGGCATACGGGCGTGCGCTGGCCAGGTTGAACCTTGGGCGTTGGCAGCATGGTTGCCTGTACCTGAAACATGTGTTCGTCGATTTCAGCGAGTCGAGCATCAAGGTTGCCTTGCTCGATTTCGAAAAAGCCCGCCAACGCATGACGGCGACCAAAGCCAGCCGCCACGACCTGCGGCAGGTCAAACGCAGGTCTGGCTGGGAGGCTGCGGAATGGGAGGCATTCTGCAGAGGCTACCGCTATGGTTACGGCGCTGACGTGGAGCGTTTTCTCTAATCACTCGGATCAACGTGGTGGGGGGGCGCCCACTTTCAGATTTGTCTGAGGATATTTCTCCTGCGGGTCCAGTCGGTAGCAATAACGACTGGACCACCGCTTTTGTGCAGGAGACCTCATGAGTGCCACCAAACGGGAACGTCAGTATCAGGCGTACCAAGCGCTGAAGCGGCTCAGTGATGCTGCCGGCGAAACCATGAAACAGATTGCCTACGACCAGTTTGATCACATCGACTGGCAGGAAACCTGCCGGCTCCACCGCGAGGTATTCGAGCGGTGGATCATCTATGCCCAGGCTCAAGGCCAGCTTCTTTCGAACCCGAATTCCGATACGCTCAACGCGCTGCCGCAATCGGTGGGCGGTTGCCTGCCCACGCGGCGAGGGTGTTAATGACAAATGCAGGTGTGCGCGTGCGGGGTTCTCTGTCTAGAGTTTTCAGTCGAAACACTGATTTCCAAACCACGGAGAATTACCCATGAAGATAAGGACACTTGCGGCTGCAAGCTTGGCGCTTGCCGCCATGTTGGGGATGTCGGCCGCCCAGGCTGAAGGCGAACTCGGCAAGGGTGTGCGGCACGATGTACGGGAAGTCGACAAAGGTGTGGACCACAGCGCCGATGAAGTCGATAAAGGTCTCCACCACGATGGCGAGGAGATGGAGAAAGGCGCCGACCACCTGGACAAGGAACGCCACAAGGCAGACAAGCACGTTGATAAAGAGGTCAAGAAGGACCTGTAGCCGTTCTGGACAACCTAAACGTTGAGGTGCGTTGAATGAAAACTATCATCGCAGTGGCGTTCGGCATTCTGCTGGCCCCAGGTTTTGCACTGGCCAAGGACCACCAGCATGAATGCGAGGCGGCCTTGGATAAACTGAAGGCAGCGACAGAAACAGACTTCACGCAAAACGGTCATCATGAGCATCAGCAGGCCAAGGAAGCGCATGCATCCGGGGACTACAAGAAGTGCGCTGACCAGGCCAACAAGGCGCTGTCTCATCAGAAGAACAGCTGATGAAGTAGTTAGAAAAGAGCCCAGGGTGCGCTGGGCTCATCGCCCTCAGTACTTCGCCCGCACCGTAAGCAGGTAGTTGCGGGGCTCCCCGTAGAAGTTGCCATACTCCGCCATGCCCACCGTCGAGTAGTACTTCTTGTCCGTCAGGTTGTTGGCGTTGAGTGACACCGTCCAGTGTGTGTCCAGCGCGTATTCGGCGTGCGCATTCCACAAGGCATAGCCCGCCTGCGAAAAGGCGTAGGTGTTGGACGTTTCTTCCAGTTCCCCGTCTGCGCCCCTGGCGTATACCGTACCGCTGACGTAGGCGGGCGTCTGCGCGACAACGCCGCCGCCTACCTTGAACTTGTTCAAGGCGCCCGGAAGTTGGTAGGTGGCAAACAATTTGAACAGGTGCTTGGGCGTTACCGTGTTGTAGGCATTGCCGGCAATGTTGTTGCGGGTGGTGTTGAACGTGTACCCCAAGGTCGCCTGGAGGCCGTCCGCCAACTGGCCGCTGACTTCCAGGTCTATGCCCTTGCTCACATTTTTGCCGCCGTCACGGTAGCAGCAGTCGGATGCGTCGCCTGGGCGGTCGTAAATGCCTTCGCCGTCGCGGTTCACGTAATAGATGGCCGCGTAGGTATTCACGCGGCCATCGAACAGCTCGCCCTTGATACCAAACTCGTTGCTCACACCGGTGATGGGTTGCAGCGGTGCGCCTGAACGGTCACGCAATGAGGCCTGGGACTTGTAGATATCGGCGCGGCTGAAGTACAGGCTCCAGGCCGGCGAAAGCGCATAGGTGGCCCCGTAGAAGGGCGTTAGCACGTCCCGGTCGCGGAAGAACGTACCCGATGAAGAACCGTTGGCGTTGCGGCGCGTGTAGCGTTGTTCATAGTTGCTGTAGCGGGTGCCGACAATGAGGTGCAGAGGCTCGGCGATGTGTATCCGCCAGCTGCCGTACAGGCCTTTTTGTTCGATGCGCTGGACGTCCCGATAACTGAACGCCGAGTCGCTCGCTGAGGAGGGGTAGTCGTGGGGGTCGAACACATAGATATTATCGATTTCCCGATACGCCCCCTGGCGGTGATCGGACCCAAAGTAGTTGTTTGTCCAGCTGGCCCCAAGCAGGAAGTCGTTCTCGAAACCGCCGAGGGTTTCCGAGCCTTTCACGTTCAGGTCATAGGCCCTGGAATAGTAACCCTGCTGTTGACCCTGCCAATTGGCGGCAGACCCGGCACCGGTTGCCGGATCGATGGCGCCGTAAAAGTTGTAGTAACTGCGGTCTTGGTCCATCACCGCCACCGTGATGTCCAGGGTGGCAGCCCAGCGCTCGCCCAGCTGTTGGTTCAGGGTGGCGAAGTAGGATTGGGTCTTGCTGTTCTTGTAGTCATGAGCCCCGCCCAAGAAGGTGCTGCGTGGCAACTTCAAGTCTGCACCGTCCAGTGCCCGTGGCCAGCCGTACGCCTGGTCTGCGGACTTCGCGTCGTCGTTGGTCAGGCCTGCCAGCACGGTGGTGGTGTCGGTGATGTCAGCTTCGATCACGCCATAGAACAGGCTGCGCTCGGCATTGGCGGTGTCGTAGAACATATCGCGGTTGTTGTAGACCACCACCGTCCGCCCGCGCACCTTGCCGTCCAGAGCCAGCGGGCCGCTCACGTCCAGCTGTGTGCGGTAGTTGTGCCAACTGCCCACGGATGTTTCCAGGCCATACTGGTTCTCGAAGGTAGGCTTCTTCCTGACCAGGTTGATGGTGCCGCCTGGCTCGCCGGCGCCGGAGAACAGGCCGTCGGAGCCGCGCAGTACTTCCACCCGGTCATAGATGGCCATGTCGTGGTCTTTGGGCGAGTAGGTGGCGTTGTCGATAGGTGCACCGCCATCCACCCGGTAACTGGTGATTTCAAACCCCCGCGACAGGTAACGGGAGTTGGTGAGGCTGCCCTGATAGGGCGTGATGCCGGTGGTTTGCAGCATCACGTCGTTGATGGAGTTGAGGCCCTGGTCTTCGATCCTTTGCCGGGTCATCACGCTCACAGTTTGCGGCGTGTCCTTGATCGACTGGGGCGTCTTGCCGAGGGTGACCTGCCCCGTGGTGTAGGAACCAGTGCCTTCACTGACCGTACCTGACCAGCCTGCCGACGCATTGACGTCGGTTGGCTGCAGCTGCAGGGCGTGCTCGTCGCTGGCAACCAGGGTGTAGCTGTTGGCCGAGCGCTCCAACGCCTGCAGGCCGGTACCCTGCAACAGCGCGTGCAGCGCTGCTGCGCCAGTGAGGTGGCCCTTTACCCCCATCGAGCGCTTGGCCAGCGTGGTGGCGGGTTCGAACGACAGGTTTGCCCCGGTGACGCGGGCATAGTCAGCGATGGCGTTCTCCAGGTTACCGCCAGCGATATTGAAGTCGTACTGTGCTGCACTGCCCTGCGCCCAGGCCGCCAATGGATAGACGCTGGCCGCCATCGGTGCGGTGAGCAGGGCTGCAGTGATCACCACTGAGCATGCGCGTTTGTTGAAGGGCGGTGAGGGGTGGGCACTCTGTAGCATGTCGGGTCCTTAAGGTGGCAGTGAAGGGCGTCTTTGCGCCTCTACTGACCTAGTCGGACGAGAATCAAAAACACCAACCCCTGGGCGCTGAATTCACGCAGGTTCCACCGTGGCCCAATAGCGGGTGAAGCGGTTGATACGCACAGGCAGTGTGCCGCTGAGGTTGTCCAGCACCCGGTCGGTGTCCCCCAACTGGAATGCCCCCGACACACGCAACCCCGCAACCGCAGGGTCACAGGCCAGGTGCCCGGGGCGGTAGCGTGACAGCTCGTCGATGAACGCCCCCAGGGGCCAGCCACTGACCTCCAGCTGGCCGCCACTCCATGCGCCGGCGCCTGCCTGCAGCGGCAGCACCGCGCCGTGGGACGAGGCAGTGAAGCGCAGCTGCTGGCCGGCCTCAAGGTGTACCGTGGCGTCTGCATTAGCCACCTCAATGGCCTGTTCAAGCACGCTGGCCTGGGCCCAGGCGTTCTCGCTGCGCACCAGAAACCGCGCGGCGTGGGTATGAATTCGGCCTTGTGCAAGCTGCACGATCAGAGGCCGCTGCCCCGGGTCAGCCGCTGTGCCCACCAGCAGTTCGCCATGGTGCAGGGTGATCAGCCGCTGGGTGGCGCTGAAGTCGATGCCCATGGCCGTGCGGGTGTTGAGCGTGACCTGCGTGCCATCCGGCAGCCGCACCTGCTGACGCTGGGCAGTGGCTGTACGATAGGTGGCCAGCGCGCCTTGCCAGGGTGTGACGCTTGCCGCCAGGCCCGCCGCGCTGGCTGCCATGAGCACCCCCAAGACTTTCAACACACTGCGCCTGTCGACGACGGTGGCCTGCAGCAGGGGCCGTGCCGTGACCCCGTCCAGGCGCCCGAAGCTGGCCTGCAAGCGTTCTACCCGCGCCCAGGCCTGAGCGTGGTGCGGGTGGCTGCGTAACCATTCGGCGTGGGCCTTGCAGGCCTGCTCATCGCCCTGGTTGAGGGCAACGTACCAGGTAGCAGCTGCCTCCAGCGTTTTGATGTCCAGCGTATCGCTCAAGGCTCAGTCATCCATCAGCAGCAGGCAATGGGTCATGGCCCGTACGAAATGTTTGCTCACGGTATTGGTCGACAACCCCAGCTGGCGTGCGATTTCCACGTGCTTCAACCCGTCGAGCTGTGCCAGCAAAAACACCTCGCGGGTGCGTGTACCCAGGCCGTCCAACAGTTTGTCGATCTGCACAAGGGCTTGCATGATCATCTCGCGCTGCTCGGCGCAGATCGCAACAGGTGTGGGCGCGGCTGCCAGGCTGTCCAGATAGGCTTGCTCCAGTAGCCGACGCCGGTACTGGTCGATCATCAGGCTGCGGGCGATGCGGCTCAGGTAGCCGCGAGGGAAGCTCAGGCGAACCTGCTGGCGCTGCGCGAGCAAGCGCACGAATGTGTCCTGTGCGATATCGGCAGCCTGTTCACGGCACCCCAACTTGCGTCTTAGCCAGTGGCGCAGCCATTCGCTGTGTTCAGCATACAGGGCGTGAAACGATTGAGGTTCGGAGGTGTGGGACATCAACAGCAAACCCGTAGGCAGTTTTACTGATAATGTATCTCATTAGTATATTGCCTGCCTACAGGGTGCCCGTCGCGCCTCCCACCGCATTCACGCCCTCCAGTGTGGTAAACGAAATATCTTTGGCGGTGAGCAGAAAGTCGCTCATGTAAGCCATCTCCAGCATGTCGCTTCGTACCCCGGCGTACAGCGTTGCCTGCACGCCTTCAGCGCCCAGGCGCCTGGCGAGCACGTAGCCACGGGTGGTGTATTCATGCACCGCCCAGTTTGGCAGGCAGCAGACACCCCGGCCGCTGGCCACCAGTTGCATCATCATGATGGTCATTTCTGCCGTGCGCACCTGTGCGGGTTCAAGGTCGGCCGGGTCCAGGAAGCGGGTGAAGATGTCCAGCCGGTCGCGCTCGATGGGGTAGGTGATCAAGGTCTGCCCGGTGAGGTCGGCAGGTTCCACGTAGGCTTTTGCACGCAGCGCATGGTGTTTGTCGATGGCCAGCACGGCCTCGTACCCGAACAGCGGCACGTAGGTGATGCCGGGCAGAGGAATGGGGTCGGAGGTGACCACCAGGTCCAGGTCGCCGCGTGCCAAGGCCGGCAGTGGCGCAAACGACAGCCCCGACGCGAGGTCCAGTTCCACCTCTGGCCAGGCGCTGCGAAACGCGTCCAGCGAGGGCATCAGCCACTGGTAGCAACTGTGGCATTCGATGGCGATGTGCAACCGGTCCGCCGCACCGCCTGCCAGTTTGGCCAGGTTACGCTCGGTGCTGCGGATAAGCGGCAGCACCTGGTCCGCCAACTGCAACAGCTTCAAGCCTGCAGTGGTGAAACGCACCGGTTTGGACTTGCGCACGAACACCGGCATGCCCACCCGGCTTTCCAGCTCGCGAAACTGATGCGACAGCGCCGACTGGGTCAGGTGCAGGCGTTCGGCAGCGTCGGGCAGGCTATCGGCCTCGCGCAGGGCACGCAGGGTGCGCAGGTGTCTGAGGTCGATCACGGGCAGCGCTAAGGCAGTTGCTGCGCAGCGAGCTCACGGCGCACGATGTCGGCACCTGCACTCAGCGCCCGCAGCTTGCCACTGGCCACCTGGCGGGGCAGGGGTGCCATGCCGCAGTTGGTGCACGGGTACAGCTTGTCGGCATCGACAAACGCCAGTGCCTTGCGCAGCGTATTGGCCACTTCCTCTGGCGTTTCGACGGTGTGGGTTGCCACGTCGATGGCGCCTACCATCACCTTCTTGCCACGGATCAGTTCGATGAGGTCCATGGGCACGCGTGAGTTGTGGCACTCCAGCGAAACAATGTCGATGCTGGACTGCTGCAGTTTCGGGAACGCTTCCTCGTACTGGCGCCACTCCGAACCCAGTGTCTTTTTCCAGTCGGTGTTGGCCTTGATGCCGTAGCCGTAACAGATATGCACGGCGGTTTCGCATTTCAGGCCTTCGATTGCCCGCTCCAGCGTTGCCACACCCCAGTCGTTCACTTCGTCGAAGAACACATTGAACGCGGGTTCGTCGAACTGGATGATATCCACGCCAGCCGCTTCCAGCTCGCGCGCTTCCTGGTTGAGAATCTTGGCGAACTCCCAGGCCAGCTTTTCGCGGCTCTTGTAGTGGCTGTCGTAGAGCGTGTCGATCATGGTCATCGGGCCAGGCAATGCCCACTTGATAGGCTGCCGGGTTTGCTGGCGCAGGAACCGCGCATCCTCTACGAACACCGGCTTGAGGCGGGCTACCTCGCCGACCACCGTGGGCACGCTGGCATCGTAGCGGTCACGGATTCGGACGGTTTCGCGCTTTTCGAAATCGACGCCGCTGAGGTGTTCGATGAACGTGGTAACGAAGTGCTGACGGGTCTGTTCGCCGTCGCTGACAATATCGATGCCGGCGTGCTGTTGTTCTTGCAGCGCCAGGCGCAATGCATCCTGCTTGCCTTCGCGCAAGCCTGCGTCTTGCAGCTTCCACGGTGACCACAGGGTTTCAGGCTCTGCGAGCCAGGAGGGTTTCGGCAAGCTGCCGGCGGTGGAAGTGGGCAGTAACGTTTTCATGGACAGTAGCCTTGCATGCAGGGGCGGTCAGGCCGCGTAGTTCGCGGACCATTGCTCGAGAATCGTGTGGTAGGGCGTGATGAAGTGCGCTTCGGCAAATCGCCCTTGTTCAATGGCCAGCCGGCTGCGCTCTTCGCGGTCGTACACGATGCGCGTCAGCGAGTAATCACCGTGCTCGAGGCTGGGCTGGTAAGTGGCGCCCGCCACGGCATTGGCATTGTAGATTTCAGGCCGGTAGATCTTCTGGAAGGTGTCCATCGTGCTGACGGTGCTGATCAGTTCCAGGGCGGTGTAATCGTTAAGCAGGTCCCCGGCGAAATAGAAGGCCAGCGGCGCCACACTGTTGGGCGGCATGAAGTAGCGAACGCGCAACCCCATCTTTGCAAAATAGTCATCGGTCAGGGAGTACGCGTCCTGCTGGTACTCGTAACCCAATACCGGGTGCTGGTTCTCGGTGCGACGGTAGGTGCGGCTGCTGGAGACACTCAGGCAAATAACCGGCTGTTTTTCAAAGTGCGTCCGGTAGGCATCCGATTGCAGGAAGTGTTTGAACAGCTTGCCATGCAACTCGCCGAAGTGCGCAGGGGTGCTGAATGCCTTCCGGTCGCGGTTGTGCTCCAGCAGAACGACACTGAAATCATAATCGCGCACGTAGGACGAAAAGTTATTGCCGACGACGCCTGGCAGGCGGGCCCCTGTTTGCTGGTCGACAACGGTGGTTTTAAGAATTTCGATCAGGGGCAGGGCGGTACCGCTGCGCCCGCTGCCGATCGCCATTTCGACAGAAACGATATCCAGTTCTACGCGGTAGCGGTCGGCGTTTGGGTTGTCCCAATGGGCCAGGGCATTGAAGCGGTTATTGATCATGCCCAAGGTATTGCGCAGGTTTTCCTGGCGCTGCTCACCCCGCGCCAAGTTGGCAAAGTTGGTGGTGATGCGGGTGTTTTCGCAGGGGCGATAATGTTCGTCAAAACTCACGCTTTTAAGGCTGAATGTAAACGGGGAAGTTGTCATGATCACGAGGTCCACTCAGATGCCAAGGCCTTCAAATTGAGGGGCATCTTAAAGTGGCGCATTGGCCAGGCGGAACTGAAACGATTTCAGCCCGCCTTCAATCCTGTTCATGACGTGACCGGCGCACGGTTTCAGGCCGGGGTGGCCACCTTGTTGAACCGCCGCGCCAGAAACGGCGTGATATCCAGCGGCAGGGCTTCGTCGTGGATCACTTTGTCCAGCATGACCCCTGTGATGGCCGAGGTCAGGATGCCGGTGCGGAAATGCCCGCAGGCATTGAAGTACCCCGGCATGTCGTCCACGGGGCCCAGAATCGGCAGTTCATCTGGCGAGCCTGGCCGCAGGCCGGCCCAGGTGCGCTTCAGGTTGACGTCGGCCAGTGCCGGCACGCAACGGGTTGCACCCTGCACCAGGCTGCTGATCTCCGGGAATGTGGTGGTGACGTCATAGCCCTTTTCCTCGGTGGTGCTGCCTATCAGGATTTCGCCGTTATCCTTCTGCGCCATATAGCAATCGCTGGTGGTGATGCAGCCGTTCAGCAGCTTGGGCAGGCGCTCGGTCAACACGATCTGGCCTTTCACCGGCTTCACCGGGATGGACAGCCCTGTAGCCCATTCACTCAGCTCGGCGGCCCAGGCACCGGCTGCGTTGATCAGGGTGCTGCAATGGAAATCCCCCGCCTGCGCCGTGCGCACGCCCTTGACCCGCCCACCTTGGTGCAACACGCCTGTCACCGGAGTGTTGAGGTACAGGTCGACGCCGTTCTGCCGCGCCGCTTCCATATACGCATCGCCCAGGCGATAAGGGCTCACCTGGTGGTCGCAGAGAAACTCCAGGGCGCCATTGGCCTGGTCGGTGACGGCGGGCTCCGTGTCGCGCAAGGCCTTGCGGTCCAGCCAGCGCACCTGCGCCTGCAGGTGCGGGATGTGCCGCACGATGTGCTCGGCGTACAGCTGGTCCTCGTCGTCCTGGATCACGTACTTGAGGCCAGTGCGCTCGAACTTGAAGTCCATGCCATGGCGTTCGATCAGTTCCTGGTGCAGCTGGGGGTACAGCGCATTGGACTGTAAGGCCAGGTCGAAAAAACACTGGGGCAGGATGTGCGGCGTACTCGAATCCACCGCCACTGCCGCGCCATGGGCCTGGCGCTTGGCCTGGGACGAGAGCATGCGAAAGAAGATGACCCCGCAGCCCAGGCCCACCGATTCGCCGATGGCCCACAGCCCCCCGGCCGAGGCGCGGGTGGCGTTGCCAGGGCGCTTGTCGTCGATCAGCGCAATGCGCAGGTTGCCGCGCTTTGACAGCTGGTACGCACACGAAGCGCCAATTACCCCGGCGCCGGCGATTACGATGTCGTAGGTCTTGTTCATGTCAGGCCTCCGTGCCCAAGTGCTTGAATGCGGAAAACGGGACGGGGTCCACCGGGAACCTCGGCCTTAACCAACCCACGTCGGCACGGCCGGTGGCGGCGCGCAAGCGGTCGCTGCAATAGCCCACGCACATACGACCCTGGCAGTCGCCCATGCTGACCCGGGTGCGCATTTTCAGCCCGGCCATGTCCTGCACGCCCTGCTGCAGGGCGAGGTCGATGGCATCCCGGGTGACCTGTTCGCAGCGGCAGATCACCGTGTCGGCCTGTGGCAGCTCGACTTGCGCGGGGCCCCGTGCGGTGTAGCGCTCCACCCCGGAGCGAAAGCGGCCAATGCCCGCCAGTTGCGCCAGGTAATGCTCGCGCCGCTCGATGGCCTGCTCGGCGTTGAGCACGCCGCGCTGGTGCAGAATAGACAACGCCGCTATACGCCCGGTCAGCATCGCTGCCTCACCCCCGCGGATGCCAGCCATGTCGCCGGCCAGGTGAATGTGCGGCACGTTGCTCTGCTGCCACGCGTTGCATTCAGCACGCAGGTAGCCGTCTGCGCTGTAGCCATGGGCCAGCCCCAACTGCTGGCTTAGCTGGGTGCGCGGAATGAAGCCATAACCCACTGCCAGGGTTTGCACCGACTCGCGCTGCACCCGTTTCAGGTCGGCCTGCCAGGCCTGGTCGTAGGGCGCAACGCTGACCTCGCTCAACTCCCCCTCACCACGCGCCGCCACCACGCCCCAGCCGTAGTGCATGGGGATGCCATGCAATTTGAGATAGCCCAGCATGCTCAGGCCATCGAGAAACAGCTGCGGCTTGTTCATCAGCGCCAGGGTCTCCCGGGCAATGCGGGAGAAGGCACAGGCCTCAAATACACCTGTTACTTTGGCGCCGGCTGCATGCAGTTGGCAGGCAACCAGTGGCAGCAACGGGCCGGTACCGGCAATCAACGTACGGCCCAGCGGCTTCACCACGTTGCTCTTGATCTGCAACTGCAACCCGCCCAGCAGCATCACCCCGGGCAAAGTCCAGCCCGGGAATGGCACATTGCGTTCGTGGCAGCCTGCCGCCAGTACCAGTTGTTCATAGCCCACCGGCTGCAGCTGCTCCTGCTCGTCGAGCACCATCAGGTTCTGGTTGTCGGCGCCTACCACGCGGCTGTTGAGGCGCAGGTCGATGTGCCTGGCGCAGGTGGCAAAGTCTGCGTGCAGCTTGCCCAGGGCCTTGCTGTAGCGTGCGCCCAGGTAACCCACGTCTACACCACCTCTCAGTGGCCCGCGAAACACCACCCCACCAGGGCGCGACGCTTCGTCGATAAGCACACTGCCCACCCCCTCGTTGGCCAGCTCGATGGCGGCAGCCATACCGGCCGAGCCACCGCCGACAATTACTGGGCGCATGCTCATGCCGGCACCTCGCTGCAGATCGGGTTGACCAGGGTTTCGACACGCATGCCCGGGCGTACCACGGTCTGGCAGGCGCGACGCTTGGCGCGGCCGTCGATGGCCACCAGGCAGCAATGGCATACACCCATGCCGCAGAACGCGCCACTGACCTGGCCGTGGTCGTTGCGCGCCAGCTGGCGCAAGCCCACGGCGTTGAGCACGCTGAGCACCGTTTCGCCTGGGGCTGCGTTGACGGGTGATCCGTTGATATGGAGGGTGATGGGGTCAGCCGCAAGCGGCTGGATATCGAGGGTTCGTTCCATGAAGTACTCCTGCAATCCGTGTGCATGGGGTGGCACAGAGTACGGAAGATAGTTGCAGGAAAAATTGACCTGGAGCGGTGAATTAGTTGGATTCTATTGTAGGTAAAAACATGAGGTGACAGCCGGTCAATCCGCGTGCAAGGTCAGCATCAGCCTTCGGGAAGGCTGATGCCACAAACGAACTCATCGGAACCTAACCGGTGTGATCCGTACTCCACAACGTAATCCGCACCGCGTCGGCGGACCTCCACAGTTGCGATAGCGTGGTCGGCGTACACATCCACCAAATGCCACGGATGGCGATCACGCAATACGCCCCACCCAAACACCCAGCCTTCTTTGAAAGGGTCTTTGGGCAGGTTTTTCGCAAGGCTGCGAATGGTCATGAAAGGCTCCTGATAACACCCGAACTCACGGCAGGTACAGGATGGTGTAGGACGCGTCACACTTGGGGCCGAGCACTACAGGTTTCTCGAACAGCGTAGTACCGGTCAGCCCGACGCCGTAATGTGCACCGCTGGCTTTTTCCAGGCGAGCCCACAAACCCAGGTCATGGATTTCGATACGCGTGGCCACGCGGGCATGGTGGCCGAGTTCGTACTCGATGCGCTCTACAACATCTTTGGCTTCTTCTTCTGTCATGCTGTGTGCTCCTCGCCAAACCAAGTACCGCCCACACCCAGGTGAACACCTGGCATGAGCCCTCACAATTAATTAGAGCCCAAGACAGCCGGGTTGGTTCTTTTACCCGACGGACGTGAGGTGCGCGTGCCACCCACCTTAATTTCTGAACTCTTCAAAGTAGCGCCGCCTCAATTGAGAAACATCTTGAGGCAATATTTCGATGCTCCCACACAGCCAGCAAGGTCAAGGTCCCATCACGTTTGTATTGATGCACTTTCTGGGTGGATCCCATCGCACGTGGGGCCCCACATTGCCGTTTCTTGACCGCGAACACACCTGTGTGGCGCTGAATACGCCGGGCTACGGCGATGCGCGCGACGTTACGGGTTATACGGTCGAGCAGATGGCAGACCATGTAGACCTCAGCATTCGTGAGCTCGGGCTGCAGCGTTGCATTCTTGTGGGCCATTCCATGACCGGCAAGGTAGCCGTGGTGCTGGCTTCGCGCCGGCCAGCCTACCTGCAAGGGCTGGTGCTGGTTGCGCCATCGCCACCCGGGCCACAACCGATGAGCGACAGCGACCGTGACCGGCAGCGTGCCTACGGCGCCTCCAGGGAAGAGGCAGAGGCGTTTGTTGATGAATCCAGTTTTCACCGTTTGCCCGAAGCCCTGCGCGAAGTCGCCATTGCCGATGCCCAGTCGGTGAACCTGGAGGCCTGGCGTGCCTGGGTTGACCACGGCAGCCGCGAGGACTGGCAATACCGCATCGGCACCCTGCCTTACCCAGCGCTGCTGATATGCGGCAGCGATGACGTGCAGGTCCCCGGCCCAGACGAGCAGCAGCGCACCACCTTGTCGCATTTCCCGGACCACTTGCTGCTCACGCTCCCCGGCGCAGGTCACCTGATGCCCCTGCAAACCCCGCAGGCGTTGGCCCACCCCATGCTCAAATTTGCTGAACGTATCGCTGCATCTACCCCTGAAGGAGAACGTTGATGGACTTAGGCTTGAGTAACCGTGTAGCTCTCATCAGCGGCGCCGCTGGCGGGATAGGCCTGGCAACCGCACACTTGTTGGCGGGTGAGGGTGTAAAGCTGGTATTGACGGATATGGACCCGGACAAGCTGAAAAAGACTGCAGCTGACCTGCAGGGCGAGCCCCTGCTGATTGCCGCAGACATGACTGACCAAGGGGAAGTCGACGGGCTCGTGCGCCAAGCAGAAGCCCACTTTGGCCAAGTGGATATCGTCGTGCATACCGCAGGGGTAACCGGTGCCAAGGGCGACCCGCTCGAGCTGGCGGATGCCGACTACCAAGAGGCCTGGGACACTGACTTCTTCAGCGCTGTGCGCATCGCCCGGGCAGCCATACCGGCCATGCGCAAACGGGGTTGGGGCCGCCTGGTGTGCATCACCTCGGAAAACGCCGTCCAGCCGTATTGGGAAGAGGCCGTGTACAACGTGGCCAAGGCCGCGCTGGCAGCTTTCATCAAGAACCTGTCGTACAAGGAAGCAGCCCACGGTGTGCTGTGCAATACCGTATCCCCGGCCTTCATCGAAACAGGCATGACCGACGGCATGATGAAAAAGCGTGCCGAGGAAAAGGGCGTCAGTTTCGACGAGGCGGTGAAGAGCTTCCTGGAAGAAGAACGCCCGGGCATCGTGCAACAGCGGCGTGGCCAGCCAGAGGAGGTAGCGGCAGCCATCGCCTTGCTGGTATCCGAGCGGGCCTCCTTCATCAATGGCAGCAACCTGCGGGTTGATGGCGGGTCGGTACAGAGCGTTCAGAACTGACCAGTGCCATGCAGCGGGTTGCAATGCGGCCCGCTGCGGCGCCGTGGCACAGCTCAAGGCCTCAGCCGGAAACAGGCTCGATCAGTTGGGCGCCTTCGCAGCGCACGTTACCCACACTGGCATCCACTTTGTACCAGGTAAAAGCTGAGGCTGGGCGGCCGGCGCTGTGCACGATGGCCTCTGCCCGTTGCGCTGTGGTGCGCGGATCAAGCCATTCCCTGGCCAGGGTTGGTGTAAGCACCAGCGGCTTGCGGGCGTGAATAGCCGCAAGTCCTCCATCTGCAGCCGTAGTAAGCACCACGAAACCACCACCCTGTTCAGGCCTCGCATCTGCTAGGGCGGCGAAGAACAGCGCCTCCCCGTTGGCCGCCTGTATATGGTAGGGCTGCTTGCCTTTCAACGCGCCAGGGTCGCTGAGCCACTCGAACCAGCCATTTGCCGGCGCCAAGGCGCGCCCATTGGGCCACAGCGCTTTGAAGAAAGGCGATTGCGTGACCGTTTCGGCCCGTGCATTGATGGGTCTCGGGCCCTTGCCAGTGGCCCAGGGTGGCGCCCAACCCCACGGCACATTGCTCACACTCAAGCCACCTGGCGCTTCACGTATAACCGCCGCCTGGCTGCGCGGCGCTACGTTGTAGCGGTTGATCGGCGCTTCGTCATAGCCATTGATTACCACCAGGTCCAGGGCCAGCTGGCGCAAGTAGAAGTCCATGCTCTCGTAGAGCGAATAGCGCCCGCACATGGTTAATCTCCCGTCGCTGCTGCTGGCTCGCCAGCAATGCAGGGTATTTGATCTGTATGTATATACAGTTTGTTCTGCATGCGCAGTAAAGGCCAGCGGCCGTGCAGCTATACCGACGGGCGGGTTTGCGCAACGTGGCAGAGAAGAGGGGGATGACGTGTGCGTCTGCCCTGGGTGACTGCTAGGCTGACACTACCTGTCGGTGTTTTTGGCTGAACCTCGCGTAGCAGAGCGGGTCATTATTGAAAGGGTTCGCCAGTTGTCGTGTTTTGCGTTGCCAGTTTCTGAAGGTTGGCTCGCTCAGGTCAGGCTCTTCAGGTGAATCACTGCGGCAATGGAGGCAGGCTATGGATTATTCCAGCATGGTTGAATCGTTGAACAAGATGCTCAAGGCAACAGCGGATGCGCGTGAGCGTCGCGGTGAGAGTGTCGAGGCAAAGGTTGTTGCCGAGGAACAGGCTGATAGCTGTGAAACGGAGCAACTGGAACAACTGTCGTGGAAAGCCGACAGTCGCCCCAGAATGAACCGCTTGGTAGTCGCTCGCGACGGCCGTTGTACGCCGTGAGCGCTCTGCCGCACCGGCGTTCTATGAGTTACTCATTGAACTGGATGACCATGCGGCCTTTTATCTTCCCTTCGATCATTTCTTCGAAAATCTGATTGATGTCTTCTACCGGTCGCAGGGTGACCTTCGGTTCGACCTTGCCTTCTGCAGCAAACTGGAAGGCTTCTTCCAAGTCCTGACGCGTACCGACCAGCGAACCGATTACCTGGATGCCGTCCAGTACCAAGCGTGGAATATTCAGGTTCATGGATTCTGTAGGCAAGCCCACCGCCACCAACCGCCCGCCTGCGCGCAGGGCGTCCACGGCTGAGTTGAATGCAGCCTTGGCTACAGCGGTTACAACCGCAGCGTGAGCGCCACCGGTTTTGGCCTGGATGACCTTGGCGGCGTCTTCTTCAAGCGGGTTGATGACCAGGTCTGCGCCCATCTCGCTGGCGAAGCGCAGTTGCTCCGGGTTCACGTCGATGGCGATCACCTTGGCGTTGAACACGTTCTTCGCGTACTGCAGGGCTAGGTTGCCCAGCCCACCGAGGCCGTAGATGGCGATCCATTGGCCGGGGCGAATGTTGGAGGTTTTCACGGCCTTGTAGGTGGTAACACCGGCGCAGGTAATGCTGCTGGCAGCGCCAGAATCCAGCCCGTCTGGCACCTTGACGGAGTAGTCGGCCTGCACAATGCAGGCTTCAGCCATGCCGCCGTCCACGGTGTAGCCAGCGTTCTTCACATCACGGCACAGGGTTTCGTTACCACTGGTGCAGTACTCGCAGTGGCCACAGCCTTGGTAGAACCAGGCCACACTGGCGCGGTCGCCCGGTTTGAGCGAAGTAACGCCCGGGCCCACTTCCTGAACCACTCCGATGCCTTCGTGACCCAGCACTACGCCGGTCTTGTCACCGAAGTCGCCATTTTTCACGTGCAGGTCGGTGTGGCACACGCCACAGCACTGCATTTTCAACAACGCTTCGCCGTGCTCGAGCGGGCGCAGGGTTTTCTCCACGACTTCCACGCGACGGCCTGGTGCAACAACAGCAGCTTTCATATGAACCTCCGTGTTTATCCGGTTTGGCTTGCACAACAGCGGCTAAGCATAGCCCCTGTGTGCGGCGGTAAAACTGCTACAGGTCATGGAAGCGTATGAGGGCGGCTGGTAAATCGCGCGCAAAGAAAAGCCCGCGGCAAGGAGGCGGCGGGCTGCAAGAACGTACGGAGCAGGGTCAGAATGCCAATGCAGATGTCAGTATTTCGTGAACGGCAGGTGATGAGAGCGTTCAGGCCAGCAATTGATTCGGGCGTATGCGCCGGCAGGGTCGCAGGCATAAAAGAGCCCGCCACAGTGGGCGGGCAAGATGCGCTTGGAGGGAACAGGCTCAGGTTGCAAGTGGCGAGTTAAGCCTGCATTAAGCGCTGTATATTTGACCCGTCGGCAGCCTCAGCTTATACAGGCGTGCCCATTTACACAGGAGCCCCCATGCGCGACGACGATGACCTGCACGAACCGGAGCATGATCACTTGCTCGACCACGAATTTCTTTATGAGGGCTATGAGCCGGAGGCCGATGCCCAAGGCGCTGAGGATGAACTGGATGCGCAAGCTGCGGATGATCTGGACGCTGACGAGCGCGATCACCCGGCCTGGTTTGATGATTGTGACGACGACTGACTCAACGTCCGTCTACGGAGAACCGCCCAGGGCCGCTGACAGCCAGCGATAACAGGCCGCCCATGATGGCGAGGTTTTTCAGGAACTGGGTCATGTTGGCGCTGCGTGCAGGCTCGATCATCGTCCAGAACGGGTGGCCCAGCAGTGCAGTGCCCAATACGAACAGCGCGAACAGCAACGCCAGCGGCCGGGTATAGAAGCCCAGGATCAACAGGATGCCAACCGCGAACTCCATGCAGACGGCGATGCCTGCTGCCAGGGTAGGGGCCGGGGCCCCCAGCGAAGCCATGTAGCTGACTGTGCCGTCAAAACCGGTCAGTTTGGCCCAGCCGGAAAACACGAAAAGGGTCATGAGCAAAACGCGGGAGAGCAGCAGGACGAGGTCGCGTTGACCTTCAAGCATCGAGTAGCGCATGGCGGGCTTCCAGTGGGCGGGGACAAAAACCACTGTAGCAGGTGCGCGAAACATTGCTGCGCCCAGCAAAAAGGCGCCCGTTGGGGCGCCTTTTTAATAGGGAGTGGTGCGAGTGGCGGGACTCGAACCCGCAAGGCTCACGCCGACAGATTTTAAGTCTGCTGTGTATACCAATTCCACCACACTCGCACGCTTGAAAGGGTCGCAGTGACCAGCTCGCTTCCTGGCAGAAGGGCTTCGCAATCAAGCGCGCTTTATAACCCATCGTTATAGTTGAGTCAACTCTAGCACCTATGCTCAACACAGGAGCGTTTGGTCAAATGGAGAATTGACAGGCTGTTGTCGATGGCCCACTGTAGCCCGATCACTGGATCCAAACAGTAGGGCCAGGTGTTGCGGGGCCAGGCTTCAGCGCTTGGTATGTCGTCCAGGGCGACGCCCGATTTTTCATTTTGTCCCTCCCGCTGTGCCAGTGGAGTTCTCATGGTTTCAGCCGATTGCCCGATTACCCCGGTGATACCCGCCTCGCGATATGAACAGCTGGTTCAGTCAGTGGTGGATTACGCCATCTACATGCTCGACCCTGCTGGCCATGTGGTGTCGTGGAACGCCGGCGCCGAGCGCATCAAGGGCTACACCGCCGACGAGGTGGTTGGCCGCCATTTTTCGATCTTCTTCCCCCCGCAGGATTGCGCTGACGGCCGGCCCGAGCAGTTGCTGCGCCAAGCGCTGGAAAGCGGCCGGGCGCAGGATGAGGGCTGGCGGGTGCGCAAGGACGGGACGCAGTTCTGGGCGCTGGCGGCCCTGGATGTGATCCGTGACGACGAAGGGCAGGTTGTGGGCCTGGCCAAGGTCACCCGGGATGTAACAGACCGTCGCGAGGCTGCGCTGCAGCTCGATAACGTTCGGGCACAATTGTTCGAGGCGCAGAAGCTCGAAGCGCTCGGCCAGTTGACGGGTGGCCTGGCCCACGACTTCAACAACCTGCTGACCATCATCATCAGTTCTGCGCGCATGGCGTTGACTTCAGACGACCCGGAGCGCCCCAGGCGCATGTTGCAGAACATCCTGGAGGCCGGGCAGCGTGGTACCGACCTGACCCGCCAGTTGCTCAGCTTTGCGCGCCATCGCAAACTCGATGTGGCCAGTATCGACCCCAGCAGCTTGCTGGATGCCACCCGCGGCCTGCTGGAGCATGCGCTGCCTGATGCCATTCGGCTTGAGGTGCAGGTACAACCCGACCTGCCGCTCATTGAGGTGGATGCCGGGCAGTTGCAGATGGTGCTGCTCAACCTGCTGTTCAATGCGCGGGACGCCATTGCAGGGCCGGGGCGCATCGGCTTGACGGTTGGGGTAGTGGGCTTGTCGGGGGAAGTGGAGGGCCTGCACGGCCGTTTTGTCTGCTTCCAGGTTCAGGACAGCGGTGAGGGCATCGCGGCGGACGTACTGCCGCGCATCTTCGAGCCGTTTTTCACCACCAAGGCGTTCGGCAAAGGTACTGGGTTGGGCCTTAGCCAGGTGTATGGCTTCGCCAGGCAGAGCGGCGGGGCCATCAGCGTGCACAGCGTGGCCGGGGAGGGCACGTGCATGCAGCTTTATCTGCCAACCTCTCATGGCCATACACACAGCCTTGCGCACAGGTAGCGAGCATGACACACGAACTCAAGCGGCTGGTGACGGGGATCGAAGGGCTTGATGCACTGCTCAGGGGCGGGCTGGTGGCCGGCGCGGCCTACATCGTTCAGGGGCCACCGGGTGCGGGCAAAACCATTCTGGCCAACCAGCTGGCCTGCGGCCATGTGCGTAGCGGCGGGCGGGTGCTGGTAGCCACCTTGCTTAGCGAGTCTCACGAACGGCTGTTCCAGTACTTGGGCACGCTGGATTTCTTCGACCCGGCGCTGGTGGGTGACCAGATTCAGTTCGTCAGTGCGTTCGATACCCTGGAGCAGGAAGGGCTGGACGCGGTGGTGCGGCTGCTGCGTCAGGAGATTGCCCGGCAAAAGGCCACGCTATTGGTTGTGGACGGGGTGCTCAACGCCCGCGCACGTGCTGAAAGTGCACTCGACACCAAGAAGTTCGTGTCCGCCCTCCAGGGCCATGCCGCTTTCGCAGGCTGTACGGTGCTTTTGCTGACCAGCGCGCGGATGGAAGAGGGCAGCCCGGAGCACACCATGGTCGACGGTGTGATCGAACTGGGCGAGCACATGGTGGGTAGCCGCGCCGTGCGCAGCATTCAACTGCGCAAGACGCGCGGCAGCGCTGCATTGTCCGGGCGCCATGAGTGCCTGATCGATGGCACTGGCATGCGGGTATTCCCACGGCTTGAGTCGTTGTTCAGCCACCCCAGCCAGCACGGCAGTTGTGCCCCAGGGCGTGTCAGCAGTGGTGTGCCCAGCCTGGATGACATGCTGGATGGCGGCCTGGCAGCAGCCTCTGTAACCCTGTTGATGGGCCCCTCCGGCATTGGCAAGACTTCGCTGGGCCTGGCATTTCTCAGTGCCAGCACGAAGCAGGTGCCAGGGTTGCATTTCGGTTTCTACGAACCGCCAGAACGCCTGCGCAACAAGGCGGCCTCATTGGGCTTCGATTTTCGTTCGATGGAGCAGGAGGGTAGCCTGCAGTTGTGCTGGCAGCCTACTACAGAAGGCCTGCTGGACCAATTGGGCGCACGCCTGATCGAGCAGGTAGATGCCATGGGCGCCAAGCGGGTGGTGATCGACAGCCTGGGTGCTTTCAGCCGGCTGGCCATGGAGCCCACCCGCCTCAACGCGTTTTTCCGGGCATTGACCGGCGAGCTCAGGGCGCGCGATGTGAGTGTGATGCTCACGTGGGAGATGCGCGATATTTTCGGGGCAGAAATCAGCGCCCCGGCGCCCGACCTTTCCAGCATTGTCGACAACCTCATGCTGATGCGCTTCGTGGAACTCGACTCAAGCCTGCGGCGCATGCTCTCCATACTCAAGGTGCGCGATGGGCAGCACCATACGTCCCCACACGAGCTGATAATAGGCACGCGGGGTATAAGCCTGCACAAGGCCTTCGAAGGGGCCAGCGGCATGCTTTCGGGCACGGCTGTGGCGAACCCCAGCGGATGATGGCCAGCCCATGAAAACCATCCTCATCGTCGATGACGAATACTTGATCGCCGAGATTCTGGGCTATGCCCTGGAGGATGAAGGTTTTCAGGTGAGAAAGGCCAGCAACGGGGTCAAGGCGCTTGCAGCGTTGAAGGATGCACCGGTGCAGCTGATCATTACCGATTACATGATGCCGCTGCTCAATGGGGAGGAACTGGCCCGTGCGCTGCGCAAGGACCCGGCGTGGCGCACGCTGCCGATCATTCTCATGAGCGGTGCCCAGGCCAACCAGGGCTGCCCTGATTTGTTCGCAGCCGTTTTTGACAAGCCTTTCGACATGGACCGCATGATCGCGACGGTTCGCGACCTGCTGGGCAACTGATCGGCAAGCAGGCGCGTCCATGCTGCCTGGCGTGTGCCTTGGACGTTAGTCTTCGTGCTTTTCCGGGGCTGGGCTGCCGGCCTGAATGCGCTTGAAGATCTCTTCGCGGTGAACCTGGACATCTTTGGGGGCATCGATGCCTATCCTCACCTGCATCCCCTTCACGCCCAAAATGGTGACTTTGATGTCATCGTTGATGACGATGCTCTCGCCAACCTTGCGGGTGAGTATCAGCATGTAGTTCTCCTTGGTGATAAAAAAGTCCGCTGAGCCAGTGCCCTGGCGGTGGGAGCGTGTCCCTCTTCCTTCTCATTAAAGACGCTTTCGGCGGCTAGTAATTCCCCTGGGGAGACAAAAACTGTCGCTTGTTCAGGAGGCAGGCGCCGAGGCAAACCCCTGCGGGTCTGTCGGCCAAGGTGCTCGGTGGCAAGAATAGGGGGCTTGCTGGCCAATGGGAAATTTCTTTGCATGATGGTGGGGATAGACGGGGTTAATGCTAAACCCCGAGTACCACCGGACACCTGTAGGAGCGAGCAAAGCTCGCGATGCGCCGCGCAAGCGGCGCCTAACACAGCCTCACCCCGCCTGCTGTTCCTCCAACGCCTGCAAAAACAGCAGCAGGGCAACCTCTTCCGGGTCCAGCCCCTTGCGCACCCGGTTTTTGGGCAGCGCGGCCAGGCGGCCGAGTGCGTAGTGTTCAAGCACGGCCGGGTGAATATAACAGCGCCGGCAAACGGCCGGTGTATTGCCCAAGCGCGCGGCCACCTCGCGCACGATCGACGCCACCTGGCGCTTGGCCTCGGTTTCCGGCTCCCAGGCAAGCGGCTTGAGCAGGTCAAGGGCCAGGCTGCTGCCTGCCCAGGTGCGGTAGTCCTTGGCGGTAAAGTCGGCGCCGGTGAGCGTTTGCAGAAACTGGTTCACGTCGCTTGAGCCAATGCTGTGCCGTTGGCCCTCGTCATCCAGGTACTGGAACAACGCCTGGCCCGGCAGCTCCATGCACCGTTTGAGCAGGTTGGCCAGGCGCCGGTCGCGCAGGGTGACGTCGTGTTCCACACCGCGCTTGCCGCGGAACTGAAAACGAATGGTGCTGCCTTTCACCTCTACGTGGCGGTTGCGCAGGGTGGTCAGGCCGTAGGAGCGGTTGTCGCGCATGTAGCGCTGGTTGCCGATACGGATCAAGGTGTGGTCCAGCAGGCTCACGACCAACGCCATGATCTTCTCCCGGTCCAGCCCCGGGCGGGCCAGGTGGGTTTCCAGTTGTGCCCGCAGTTTCGGCAGCACCTGGGCAAAGGCGAGCATGCGCCCGTACTTGTGCTGGTCCCGGGTTTCGCGCCATTGCGCATGGTAGCGGTACTGCTTGCGGCCCCGGGCATCGCGGCCAGTGGCTTGCAGGTGGCCCTGCGGGTCGGCGCATATCCACACATCGGTGTACGCGGGCGGTATGACCAGCGCCGCGATGCGCGCGAGGACCTCGGGGTCGCGCACGCGCTCGCCGTCAGCGTCTTGGTAGATGAAGCGGTCCCGCCAGCGGCGGCGGGTCAGGCCAGGCTGGCTGTCGTCTACGTAGTGCAGGGATGCGGGAAGCGGGCAGTCAAGCATGGGCGGCAGGCCTCGATCAGGTCACTGATCAATGGACATCAGCCGCTTGGCCGTTGCTCCATTGAAATGCTCAGCCCAGCAGCGCCACCGACTTGATCTGCGCGAACAGCAGCTGGCCGGGGTGCAGGCCGAGCTGGTGCGCCGAGTAGCGGGTAACGCGAGCCAGCAGGGCATTGCCTCCGGCGTCCAGGCTGACCAGCACATGCGCCGGGTTGTCGGCAGGGCGGGTTTCGCACACCCGTACCGGCACGCGGTTGAGGATGCTGGACGCACTGTCGGCATCCAGCGCCAGGCTGACGTCCCGGGCCTGCACCTTCACCCTCAGGGTGCTGCCCATCACGTGGGCCGGGTGGGCGAAGCGCAGCAATGGGCCGCTGCTGCCAGGCAGGCGCAGGTCGAGCAGGTCGTACTGCGGGTCATGGCCAACCACCAGCCCTTCGAACACCACGCCTGCGTCTTCGCTCTGGGCCAGCGACAGGTCAAGGCGGGCGAGGGTTTCGCCGATGGGGCCACTGGCAACCGCCTGGCCTTGTTCCAGCAGCACCAGGTGGTCTGCCAGGCGCGCCACTTCGTCCTGGGCATGGCTGACATACACCAACGGGATGTCCAGTTCATCATGCAGTCGCTCCAGGTATGGCAGGATCTCGCGCTTGCGTGGCCCGTCGAGCGCGGCCAGCGGCTCGTCCATCAGCAGTAGCCTTGGGCTGCTGAGCAGGGCGCGGGCGATACCTACCCGCTGCGCTTCGCCGCCGGACAGGGTCGCCGGCCGGCGCGCCAGCAGGTGGCCTATGCCCAGCAGCGCGCTGGCCTGCTCAAGGCTGACCTTGCGCTGCGCGGGTGCGACGCGGCGCCAGCCAAACTCCAGGTTGCCGCGTACGCTAAGGTGTGGGAACAGGCTGGCTTCCTGGAACACATAGCCCACTGGCCGCAGATGCGGCGCCACGAAATGGCCCCGGGCGCTGTCTTCCCAGACTTCGCCATTCACCTCCACGTATGCGCTGGTGGCGCGTTCAAGGCCGGCAAGGCAGCGCAGGCAACTGGTCTTGCCCGAGCCGGAGTGGCCGAACAACGCGCTGATACCGCGCCCGGGCAGGTGCAGGTTTACGTCCAGGGTAAAGTCGTCACGTGCCAGTTTCAGGCGCGCCACAATCGCTTGGGTCATGTCAGCTCCAGCCAGCCTTGCCGCGTCGCCCGGCATACAGCAGGAGCAGCACCAGGAAAGAGAACACCAGCATGGCGCCAGCCAGCCAGTGGGCTTGCGCGTAGGCCATGCCTTCGACGTGATCGAAGATCTGCACCGAGACCACGCGCGTCTTGTCAGGGATGTTGCCGCCAATCATCAGCACCACGCCAAACTCCCCCACGGTATGGGCAAAGCCGAGGATGCTGGCCGTGACGAAGCCTGGGCGCGCCAGTGGCAGCACCACATGCACGAATGTGTCCCACGGGCTGGCCCGCAGTGTGGCGGCCACTTCCAGCGGGCGCTGGCCAATGGCGCCGAAGGCATTCTGCAGGGGCTGTACCACGAACGGCATGGAATAGATCACCGAGCCGATGACCAGGCCGCTGAAGCTGAACACCACGCTGCCCAGGCCCAGTGCCGCCGTGGCCTGGCCAAGCCAGCCGTGGGGGCCTAGTGCGATGAGCAGGTAGAAGCCGATGACCGTAGGGGGCAGCACCAGTGGCAACGCCACCACCGCGCCCACGGGCCCTCGCAACCATGACCGCGTGCGGGCCAGCCACCAGGCGATCGGCGTGCCAACCACCAGCAGAATCAGGGTGGTCAGGCTGGCCAGTTTCAAGGTCAGCCAGATTGCACCCAGGTCACTGGCGTCCAGTGGCATCAGATTTCATAACCGTAGGACTTGATCACCGCAGCGGCCTTGGGGCCCTTGAGGTAGTCGACCAGCGCCTTGGCGGCCGGGTTGTCCTTGCCCTTTTCCAGAATCACCGCGTCCTGGCGGATAGGGTCGTGCATCGACGCCGGAACGATCCAGGCCGAACCGCTCTGTACCTTGCCGTCCTTGTAGATTTGCGACAGGGCCACGAAGCCCAGTTCGGCATTGCCGGTGGAGACAAACTGGAACGCCTGGGTGATGTTCTGACCTTCCACCAGTTTAGGCTTGGTGGCCTCGGTCAGGTTCAGCTTCGCCAGTACCTGAGTGGCGGCGAGGCCGTAGGGGGCGGTTTTCGGGTTGGCAATGGACAGGTGCTTGAACTGGTTTTTCTGCAGCACGTCGCCTTTTGCGTCGACGTACCCAGGCTGCGCAGACCACAGGGCCAGGGTGCCAATGGCATAGGTGAAGCGCGAGCCTGGCACGATGGCTTTTTCTTCTTCGAGCTTGGCCGGGGTGCTGTCGTCAGCCGACAGGAACACTTCGAATGGCGCGCCGTTCTTGATTTGTGCGTAGAACTGCCCGGTGGCGCCGTAGGCGGCTACCAGCTTGTGGCCGGTGTCTTTTTCGAAGTCCTGGGCAATGGCCTGAATGGGGGCGGTGAAGTTGGCTGCAACTGCAACCTGAACTTCGTCTGCCCAGGCAGCGTTGAGGGCGAACAGGCCGGCCAGTGCAGTGACCAGTTGAGACGGGCGAATACGCATCGATACAGCTCCTTGGGGTTATCGTTATAACCTCAACTATATAGCGATAGGCCATGAAGCGGGAAGAGGGTAGATAAAGCGCTGTTTAAACGCCCACCACCGCCAATGCGCGTGCGGCGATTTCACGCGTCAGCACAGCGGCCGCTTCGTGCCGGCCCAGCCGCAATGCCTGGCCGGCCCAGAGGTTGCTGAAAGCGCTGTCGCCCTGCGGGTCGGTGATTGCCCGCAAGGGCATCAATGCACCGCCGGCCAATGGGAAGCGGGGCGCCAATGCGCTCATGGGCCCCAGCTCGCGCATGATGCGGTTGTTGATGCCGCGTGCCGGGCGGCCCGTGAACAGGTTGGTCATTGCCGTGTCGCTGGCCGGGGCGGTGTCCAGCGCCTGGCGATGTGCTGGCGACACCTTGGCTTCGGGGCTGAACAGGTAGGCAGTGCCGATTTGTACCGCACACGCACCCAGCGCCAGCGCCGCCACCAGGCCGCGGTGGTCGGCAATGCCGCCTGCGGCGATCACCGGCAGGTCGACCGCATCAACCACCTGCGGCACCAGCGCGAAGGTACCGATCTGGGTGGTGATGTCCTCGCTGAGAAACATGCCCCGGTGGCCACCCGCTTCGGCGCCCATGGCAATGATGGCATCGCAACCGTGGCCCTGCAGCCACACGGCCTCTTCAACGGTGGTTGCGCTGGACAGCACCTTGGCACCCGTGGCCTTCACCCTCTGCAGGTGGGCGGCAGAGGGCAGGCCGAAGTGGAAGCTGACCACCTCCGGGCGTACCTGCTCCACCAGCTGGCAGCTTTGCTCGTCAAACGGTGCACGGTTGGACACCGGCGTTGGCGCATCGAAGTCAGCGCCCAGCTCCCGGTAGTACGGTTCGAGCGCCTGCTTCCAGCGTTGATCTGCTGCGGCATCCGGGGCGGGCGGGGTGTGGCAGAAGAAGTTGAGGTTCAATGGGCGGCCCGGGCAGGCTTGGCGAAAGGTGGCCACTTCTTGCCGTACCTGCTCGCCAGTGAGCATTGCACACGGCAAAGCCCCCAGCCCGCCTGCCTCAGCCACGGCGATCGCCATGGCCGAACCTGTCGCCCCCGCCATCGGCGCCTGCAAAATGGGCACTTCGATACCCAGCAAATCGAGGATACGGCGATCAGGCCAACGGCTCATGCAATGCTCCTTGTGGGGCGGCGGGCAGGGGGACGGCTGCGGTTGTCAGAGGGCCTTGCTGACCTGGATGTCGCTGATCTTGTCGGCGTCCTCGCCATGGATCTTGCGCAGGGCGTCCAAGGCCTGAGCCTGCGAATCATCCTGCATCAATGCGAAATCCCAGCGGCGCTGGCCGTCGAGTTTGTATTTGATCACGTACTTGATGGTCTGGGTCATGGTGGCCTTAGCTGAGTTTCGACGATGAACGGCGGATGATCTTGATCTTGTGGGTCAGGCTGGGCTTGCGCGTGACCGAGATCGGGCGCGTGGTCACCGTGTCGAGAGTGATGTTCCAGAAGCCGGTGCTGGGCACGGTGATCTTGGCTGGAAACTTGTCGAAATGCCCGCCGTGGTAAGTGTGACGGCCGCCGTTCTTGAAACTGCGGAAGTTGGCGTCGTTCATCAGGCGGATATTGCAGCGCTGGGAACACTCGACGACGACGATGTCGTCCTCGTTGAGGTGCTCGCGCTGGTGTACGAATTTCATGTGGGGCTCCGCAAAGTCTGGTTCTGCAAATGCGCAAGATACCACGATGTGCACGCACGCCGCCGCCCCGCGCAACGGGCGCGGATAAATCTGCCAAAGCAGGGAGCAAATGCGCCCGGGCACGGTCGAACAGGGCTGGTAATGGTTGAGGTGCAACAGATGAAGTGGATGGTGGCAGCGCTGACCCTGGCGTTGGCAGGTTGTGCCAGCGTGTCGGACATTGAACAGTCGCACGAGACGATGGACGTTATCTCGGGCAAGACACCCCGCGAATTCGCCGATTGCGTAAAGGTCGGGCTTGCGGATTCCCGCGGGCCGCTGGTGGAAGAAAAACGGGGTGATGGCCTGCGGCTGATCGTGCCGCAAAAATTCTCGCCAGGCGATGGCCCGGCCGCGGTGCTGGATATTGGTGAGCGGGGCAGTGGCAATGGCAGCAGCGTGAAGCTGCACGAGCGCCTGAGCAACTTCCCGTTGCGCCCAGGTGATGTGCGCAAGGCAACCACCCAGTGCATTTCAGGAAGTTGATCTAGCGCAACGGGTCGCGCTCCTTTTGCTTATATGTTTTAGGTCTAAGCATATAACAATAGAAAAGGAGATTCGCGATGACACCCTTCAAACGCGCGGTGCTCGGCAGCCTGCTGGCGCTGAGTTGGCCGGCTGCCCAGGCGGCCGATGGCCAGAAGGTATTTACCCAGGGCGGTGCCGACCCCGCCGCACTGGCGTGCATCGCCTGCCATGGTGCAGACGGCGGGGGCATGGCGGCAGCCGGCTTCCCGCGCCTGGCGGGGTTGCCGGCCGCTTACCTGAGCAAGCAATTGCGCGACTGGCGCACCGGTAGCCGCCGTCAGGCGGTGATGGAGCCGGTGGCCAAGGCCTTGACCGAGGATGAAATCAAGGCAGTCAGCACCTACCTGGCCAGCCTTCCTCAAGCGCCAGCCGGCAACCTGCGGCGCCAGCAAATTGCCAATGACCCGACCGAACGGCTGGCCCTGTACGGCGACTGGAGCCGCCAGATCCCGGGGTGCGTGCAATGCCACGGGCCGGGTGGCGCAGGGCTCGGCGAGCACTTCCCGCCACTGACCGGCCAGCCTGCCAGTTACCTGGTGGCGCAACTGGACGCATGGCGCGACGGCAGCCGCAGCAATGACCCCAACCAACTGATGGTAGGCGTGGCCAAGGCCATGACCGCTGACGAGATCAAGGCCGTGGCCGAGTTCTTCGCCCGTTCTGCCAGCCAGGAGGTCAACCCATGAAGCTGCTGATACCCGCCACGCTCCTGCTTGCCGCCGCCACCAGCCAGGCCAGCCCCGTCACCATGGAAGACCAGACCCAGCTCAACGTGCCCGATGCCCAGCGCGCGCCGCAGTTCGTACCGCCCGTCGAGGGCGAGCTGCCCGACAATGCGTTCGGCAAGATGGTGCGCGACGGGCATGCCCTGTTCGTCGACACCCGACGCCTGATGCCCGATGCGGTGGGTAACGGCATGAACTGCAGCAACTGCCACCTGGACCAGGGGCGCATGCCCCATTCAGCGCCGCTGTGGGGTGCGTACCCGATGTACCCGGCCTATCGCAAGAAGAACAACAAGGTAAACACCTATGCCGAGCGTATACAGGGCTGCTTCCAGTTCAGCATGAACGGCAGGCCGCCCGCGGCCGACAGCCCGCAGATGACCGCTTTGGCGGTGTACTCGTACTGGCTGTCGACCCAGGCGCCCACGGGGGTGGAACTGGCCGGGCGCGGTTACCCGGAGGTGCCACAACCCACGGGTGGCTACGACTTCGCCCGTGGCCAACAGGTGTACCAGGCGCAATGCGCGATTTGCCACGGTGACCAGGGCGAGGGCCAAAAAGTGGCTGGCGAGTACGTGATGCCGCCGCTGTGGGGTAAGGACTCCTACAACTGGGGCGCCGGCATGCACCGCATCAACACCGCGGCGTCGTTCATCAAGTACAACATGCCACTGGGCAAGCCCGGCAGCCTCACCGACCAGCAGGCCTGGGACGTGGCGGCCTGGATCAACCGCCATGAACGGCCCCAGGACCCGCGCCTGGTGCAAGGCTCCGTCGAGAAGACCCGGGTGAAGTTCCATGCCAATGACGGGGTCAACCTGTACGGCCAGAAGGTGGACGGTGTACTGGTCGGGCAGGGCACTGGGGGGTGACGGATCGAGCAACTGGCCTTGCCGCCGTTCAGGGGCGGGGCCGGTTGTTTTATCGCCAGTGGGCGCAGCAGGGCACATGAAAGTTGGGGCCCGCTTTGAACTATCCCGCCCGCGTTCCCTCTATTTTCCCAATGTGTGGCCGCGGGTGGGGCATTGTAAGGTGACCGCCGCCTGATTAGACTGCGCCAATCCACAGGCCCTAGCCTTTTTAAGGACGTTTATGATCAAGAAATGCTTGTTCCCGGCAGCTGGCTACGGCACCCGCTTCCTGCCTGCTACCAAAGCCATGCCCAAGGAAATGCTGCCGGTGGTCAACAAGCCACTGATCCAGTATGGCGTCGAAGAAGCGTTGGATGCAGGGCTTAGCGAAATCTCCATCGTCACCGGCCGTGGCAAGCGCGCCCTGGAAGATCACTTCGACATCAGCTACGAGCTGGAAAACCAGATCAAGGGCACTGACAAGGAGAAGTACCTGGTAGGCATCCGTCGCCTGCTGAACGAGTGCTCGTTCTCCTACACCCGTCAGACCGAAATGAAAGGCCTGGGCCACGCCATCCTCACCGGCCGCCCGCTGATCGGTGACGAGCCGTTCGCCGTGGTACTGGCCGATGACCTGTGCGTGAACCCGGAAGGTGACGGCGTACTGACCCAGATGGTCAAGCTGTACAACCAGTTCCGCTGCTCGATCGTTGCCATCCAGGAAGTCGACCCGCAGGAAACCAACAAGTACGGTGTGATCGCCGGCGACATGATCCGTGACGATATCTTCCGCGTCACCAACATGGTCGAGAAGCCAAGCCCGGAGGACGCCCCGTCCAACCTGGCCATCATCGGCCGTTACATCCTGACCCCGGACATCTTCGACATCATTGCCAACACCGAACCTGGCAAAGGTGGCGAAATCCAGATCACTGACGCGCTACTGCACCAGGCACGCAACGGTTGTGTAATCGCCTACAAGTTCAAGGGCCAGCGTTTCGACTGCGGCGGCGCCGAAGGCTACATCGACGCCACCAACTTCTGCTTCGAAAACTACTACAAAACCGGCAAGGCCTACTAAGCGGCAAGCTGCAAGCTGCAAGCTGCAAGCTACAAGCCGAGCTGCTTTTTCTTGCAGCTTGCCGCTTGAAGCTTGCAGCTTTTTTTTGGGGGGTAAAACGTGGCTTACGATTTTGATCTGTTCGTGATTGGTGCGGGTTCGGGCGGGGTGCGTGCCGCGCGCTTTGCCGCAGGCTTCGGCGCCAAGGTGGCCGTGGCCGAGAGCCGTTACCTGGGCGGCACCTGCGTCAACGTGGGGTGTGTGCCCAAGAAGCTGCTGGTGTACGGCGCGCACGTGGCCGATGAGCTGGAACAGGCAGCCGGTTACGGCTGGTCGCTAGAAGAAGGGCACTTCGACTGGGGCACGCTGATTGCCAACAAGAACCGCGAAATCGAACGCCTCAACGGCATCTACCGCAACCTGCTGGTCAACAGCGGCGTCACCTTGCTGCAGGGCCATGCGCGCATTACCGGCGCCCATGAACTGGAAGTAGAGGGCCAGCGTTATACCGCCGAGCATATCCTCATCGCCACCGGTGGCTGGCCGCAAGTGCCGGATATCCCGGGCAAGGACCTGGCGATCACCTCCAACGAAGCCTTTTACCTCAAGGACCTGCCCCGCCGCGTGCTGGTGGTGGGCGGTGGCTACATCGCCGTTGAGTTCGCCGGTATTTTCCAGGGCCTTGGCGCCGCCACCACGCTGCTGTATCGCGGCGACCTGTTCCTGCGTGGCTTCGATGGTTCGGTACGTACCCACCTCAAGGAAGAACTGGAAAAGCGCGGCCTGGACCTGCAGTTCAACGCCGATATCCAGCGTATCGACAAGCTCGAAGACGGCAGCCTGAAAGCCACGCTCAAGGATGGCCGCGAGCTGGTGGCCGACTGCGTGTTCTATGCCACCGGCCGGCGCCCCATGCTGGACAACCTGGGCCTGGAAAACACCGGCGTCGAGCTGGGTGAGCGTGGCTATGTGCGCGTGGACGACCAGTACCAGACCACCGCACCGTCGATCCTGGCCATTGGTGATGTGATCGGGCGCGTACAGCTCACCCCTGTGGCCCTGGCCGAGGGCATGGCCGTGGCGCGGCGCCTGTTCAAACCCGAGCAGTACCGGCCGGTGGATTACCAGAACATCCCCACTGCGGTCTTCAGCCAGCCCCCCATCGGGACGGTCGGGTTGACCGAGGAGCAGGCGCTGGAAGCCGGGCACAAGGTCAACATCTACGAAAGCCGCTTCCGCGCCATGAAGCTGACCCTCACCGATATTCAGGAAAAGACCTTGATGAAGCTGGTAGTGGACGCCCAGACTGACAAGGTGCTGGGTTGCCACATGGTAGGCCCGGACGCGGGGGAGATCATCCAGGGCCTGGGCGTGGCGTTGAAAGCCGGCGCCACCAAGCAGCAGTTCGACGAAACCATCGGCGTGCACCCAACCGCTGCCGAAGAGTTCGTCACCCTGCGCACCATCACCCGCTAACCAAAGCCCCCCACAAAACCCGTAGGAGCGAGCAAAGCTCGCGATTGGGGCCGCCCAGCGGCCCCCACCCCCCGTAACTTCACCAATCGATCTAACCCCCACCCCCTTCATAGCCAAAACCAATCATCAACATCATGTTTGCCAATGAGCCTTTATCGGGACCAGCGGTTAGGATTCTCTCCGTCAACTGATTCCAACCCATGAAGGAGCTACTCATGCCTATCATCAACAGCCAGGTCAAACCGTTCAACGCTACTGCCTACCACAAGGGCGAATTCGTCCAGGTCAGCGAAGCCGACCTGAAAGGCAAGTGGTCCGTGGTGTTCTTCTACCCGGCCGACTTCACCTTCGTCTGCCCGACCGAACTGGGTGACCTTGCTGACAACTACGCCGAGTTCCAGAAGCTGGGCGTGGAGATCTACGGTGTGTCCACCGACACCCACTTCACCCACAAAGCGTGGCACGACACCTCGGACACCATCGGCAAGATCCAGTACCCGCTGATCGGTGACCCGACCCACGTCATCTCCCGCAACTTCGACGTGCTGATCGAAGAAGCTGGCCTGGCAGACCGCGGTACCTTCGTGATCAACCCAGAAGGCCAGATCAAGATCGTCGAACTGAACGACGGTGGTGTTGGCCGTGATGCCGCTGAGCTGCTGCGCAAGGTCAAGGCTGCACAATACGTAGCTGCCCACCCAGGCGAAGTGTGCCCAGCCAAGTGGAAAGAAGGCGAAGCCACCCTGGCACCGTCGCTGGACCTGGTTGGCAAGATCTAAGGCCATGTGGCAACCGCGGGCGGTGTGCAGCCGCCAGAGCTGAATGCAGCACCGCCCCGTCAAACGCCCGGGCGACCTCGCCTGGGCGTTTTTGTATCCGAGTTTTGTAAAAGGAATCGCCCGTATGTTGGACGCCACGCTTAAATCGCAACTGAAAACCTACCTGGAGCGGGTCACCCAGCCGATCGAGATTGTTGCCTCCCTCGACGACGGCGCGAAGTCCCGCGAATTGCATGACCTGCTGGTGGAAATCGCCAGCCTGTCCAACCTGATTACCTTGCGCGCCGACGGCGACGACGTGCGCCGGCCTTCGTTCTCGCTGAACCGCCCCAACGGCGAGATCAGCCTGCGCTTTGCCGGCATCCCCATGGGCCACGAATTCACCTCGCTGGTGCTGGCGTTGCTGCAAGTGGGTGGCCACCCGTCCAAGGCCAGTGCTGAGGTGATCGAACAGATCCAGGCGCTGGAAGGCGAGTTCACCTTCGAAACCTACTTCTCGCTGTCCTGCCAGAACTGCCCGGACGTGGTCCAGGCGCTGAACCTGATGGCCGTGCTCAACCCCAACGTGCGGCATGTGGCTATCGACGGCGCGTTGTTCCAGGCCGAAGTGGACGCACGCCAGATCATGGCGGTGCCCAGCGTTTACCTCAACGGTGAAGTGTTCGGCCAGGGCCGCATGGGCCTGGAGGAAATCCTCGGCAAGATCGACACCGGTGCAGGTGCACGCCAGGCCGAGAAGATCAACGCCAAGCAAGCGTTCGATGTACTGGTGGTGGGCGGTGGCCCGGCTGGCGCCTCGGCTGCTATCTACGCCGCACGCAAAGGTATCCGCACCGGTGTCGCTGCCGAGCGTTTCGGGGGCCAGGTGCTCGACACCCTGGCGATCGAAAACTTCGTTTCGGTGCAGGAAACCGAAGGCCCGAAACTGGCCACTGCGCTGGAAGAGCACGTCAAGCAATACGACGTCGACATCATGAACCTGCAACGGGGCGAAGCGCTGATCCCCGCTACCGACGGCGGGCTGCACGAAGTGCGGCTGGCAGGGGGCGCATCGCTGAAGGCCAGGACCGTGATCCTGGCCACCGGTGCCCGCTGGCGCGAAATGAACGTGCCGGGCGAGCAGCAATACCGCGCCCGTGGCGTGGCCTACTGCCCGCACTGCGATGGCCCGCTGTTCAAGGGCAAGCGGGTGGCGGTGATTGGCGGCGGTAACTCGGGGGTGGAGGCGGCCATCGACCTGGCCGGTATCGTGGCCCAGGTCACGCTGATCGAATTCGACAGCCAACTGCGTGCCGATGCCGTGCTGCAGCGCAAACTGCACAGCCTGCCCAACGTGAAGGTGATCACCAGCGCGCTGACCACCGAGGTGCTGGGCGATGGTGAGAAGGTAACCGGCCTGCGCTACAAGGACCGCGTCACCGAGGCGCAGCACGAACTGGCGCTGGAAGGCATCTTCGTGCAGATCGGCCTGCTGCCCAACACCGACTGGCTCAAGGGTACCGTCGAGCTGTCGCCGCGCGGCGAGATCATCGTCGATGCCAAGGGGCAGACCAGCATCCCTGGCGTGTTTGCCGCCGGTGACGTGACCACCGTGCCGTACAAGCAGATCGTGATCGCCGTGGGCGAGGGCGCCAAGGCCTCACTGGCTGCCTTTGACCACCTGATCCGCACCTCCGCGCCGGCTTGACCCAGGCCCGCCCCCGTAAGCGGGGGCGGGTTTGCCGGTTTGGGGCCTTAAAGCCTGAGGGTGTCTATGCTTAGCTGCAAACACCCTCAGGACACCGCACCATGACCCTGATCAGCCGCGAACCCTGGTGGCTCTTGCCGCCCAAGCCCGGGCAGCAAGAGCAGGACCTGCACTGGGGCTACCTGGAAATCTACGCCGACGGCCGCACCGTGTTCGTCGACCAGCGCCCCAGTGATCGCGAACTGGCCGAGCGCAAAAGCTGCCGTAACTTCCCCGAACCTGAACAGTGAATGGCCTAGCCTTCCAGCTCGGCCAGCCGTGCCTCCAGGGCTGCAATGCGCGCTTCCAGGGCGTCGATTCGCTCCTCCGAGGCACTGGCGCCGCTGCTGCGCGTGCCGCCTTCCTGCTGACGTGCTGCCAGAATTGCCTCGGTTTCTGCCGGGTCACCCAGCGCGTGTGTGTAGCGGTCCTCACGTTGGCCCGCCTGCCGCGGCAGGTGCAGGGCCAGGCCACGGGACACCAGGCGCTCGAGCTGGTGCTGCACCTGTTCGGTGTCGTCGAATTCATGCAGGCGGTTGCTGCGGCTCAGCAGTTCGCTCAGGGTTTGCGGCCCACGCAGGAACATCAGGCCCAACAGCACCCGTTGCGCGGGCACCAGCTCCAGCGCCTTGTCCACCCGCTGCTCCCAACGGTCCGCACGGCTGCCCATCTGCAGGCGCGCCATGTCCTGCCCCTCCAGGCTGCGCAGGGCCTGGCCGACCTGGCCCTGGGTCAGGTTCATCACCGGTTCACGGCTGGTCTTCTGGTTGCAGGCCAGCAGCAGCGCGTTGAGCGTGAGCGGGTAGCTTTCCGGGCTGGTGGCCTGTTTTTCGATCAGCGCGCCCAGCACACGGATCTCGATGCTGTTGAAGCGGCCTTCGCCTGCGCTTTCGTGGTCGGACATGGCCCTGCCTCATCTGTAGGAAAAGGCCACTAGCGTAGGTAAAGCGCGCATGGGCCGCAAGGCGGCCCGGTGTTTCAGGCGCTGCGCCGTGCTTCGCCCTGGCACGCGGCGGCGGTGAACAGCACGTCGGTTGAGGAGTTGAGCGCGGTTTCGGCCGAATCCTGCAGTACGCCGATGATGAAGCCAACGGCCACCACCTGCATGGCGATTTCACTGGGGATGCCGAACAGGCTGCAGGCAAGCGGGATCAGCAGCAGCGAGCCACCGGCCACGCCTGAAGCGCCACAGGCGCAGACGGCGGCCACCACGCTTAGCAGTATGGCCGTGGGCACGTCCAGGGCAATGCCCAGCGTATGCACGGCCGCCAGCGTGAGCACCGTGATGGTGATTGCGGCGCCGGCCATGTTGATGGTCGCCCCCAGCGGGATGGAAACCGAGTAGGTGTCTTCATGAAGGCCCAGCCGCTCGGCCAAGGCCAGGTTGACCGGGATGTTGGCTGCCGAACTACGGGTGAAGAACGCCGTGATACCGCTTTCACGCAGGCACAGCAGGGTGAGTGGGTAAGGGTTGCTGCGGGTTTTCCAGAACACGATCAGCGGGTTCATCACCAGGGCCACAAACAGCATGCAGCCGATCAGCACGGCCAGCAGGTGCAGGTAACCGAGCAGGGCGTCAAGGCCCGACTGGGCCAGGGTGGAAGTGACCAGCCCGAAAATGCCCAGTGGCGCGAAGCGGATGACCATGCGCACGATCAAGGTAACGCCGTTGGACAGGTCATCCACCACGGTGCGTGTGGTGTCGCTGGCATGGCGCAAGGCAATGCCCAGGCCGATGGCCCAGGTGAGCACGCCGATGAAGTTCGCGTTCACCAAGGCACTGACGGGGTTGTCGACGGCACTGAGCAGCAGGTTTTGCAGCACCTCGGTGATGCCGCCGGGGGCGCTCAGCGTGGCCTCGCTGGTGTTCAGCACCAGATGCGACGGGAACACCATGCTGGCCAGCACGGCAACCACGGCTGCGCCGAAGGTACTGAGCAAGTACAGCCACAAAATAGGGCGAATATGGGTTTGCTGGCCGTGCCGGTGGTTGGCGATAGACGCCATCACCAGCACGAACACCAGCACCGGTGCCACCGCCTTGAGCGCGGTGACGAATACCTTGCCCAGAAATGCCAGGTCGCGCGCGACGTTGGGCGCCAGCAGGGCCAGCGCGATGCCGGCCAGCAGGCCGATGACGATCTGCGTTACCAGGCTGGTGCGGTTGATAAGGCGAACAAACGGCGTCATGTGCAGCAAAGTCCTGATACGTCAAAAGGGCGGGACTGTACCACACCCACCCACTGGCAGCGCCGTGCTGGCTACCAGTTGAACAGCTCCCGCCGCGCCCCCTCGGTAATCGCCACGATGCCCGGGTGCTTGACCTTGCGCTCCACCGAAATGGCGTAGAAGGATTCGTTCACCGCCTCGGTCTGGCCGATCAGTTGCACGCCGTACTGGCGGCACACCTCGTCGGTGATCACACTGGGTGCCACGAAGATACCGCTGCCCGATTGGCCAAACGCCTGCATCAAGGCGCTATCGTCGAACTCGCCGACGATGCGCGGCTGGATTTGCTGTTCGCCCAGCCAGCGCAGCAGGCGGCTGCGCACCACGGTTTCCTGCCCAGGTATCAGCAGCGGCGCATCCTGCAGGCAGTCAGGGAAGGGGCCGGCATGGCGCTGGGCCAGCGCCGGCGTGGCGAAGAAGCTCAGGCCGCATTCGCCCAGCTTCTGGCTATAGCCTTTGATGTCCAGGTGGTTGGGCATGGGGCTGTCGCTGATGACCAGGTCCAGGCGCTGGATAGCCAGGTCCGCCAGCAGCCGTTCCAGTTTGTCTTCACGGCAGTTGATGCGCAGCACGCCGTCCAGCTCCATGGTCGGTGCCAGCAGGCGGTAGACAATGGGCTTGGGCACCACGTCGGCCACGCCTACCCGGAACAGAATCTGCTCCTGCGGCCCTGCGCGCAGCATCGCTTCCAGCTCGCTGCCCAGCTGGAACATCTGCTCTGCGTAGGCCAGGGCCTGGCGCCCGGTTTCAGTCAGCTCCAACTGCCGGCCCACGCGCTGAAACAACTCCAGGCCGTAAGCCTGCTCGAACAGGCTGATCTGGCCGCTGATGGTTTGCGGGGTGAGGTTCAACTGCTCGCTGGCGCGCACGATGCTGCCGGTCTTGGCAACCACCCAGAAGTAGTGCAGTTGGCGATAGTTGAGCATCAGTAACATCCCGATTCGTTAAAACCGAAGTATACCCTGCAAAAATACGAATTTTACTGATGTATTGGCTTGTCTAGAATTCCGAGCTATCAGGCGCCCTGTGCGCCATGGCGGTTATACACACGCGAGGCCCCTATGCTTTATCTGAAATCCATCGGTACACCGCTGGTCATGGCCCTGGCCCTGCTGAGCCTGGCCGGTTGCGACCAGGCAGAAAAGTCCGCTCAGCAGATGCTGGACCAGGCTGCCCAATCGGCCAAGCAGGCCATCGAAGACACCAACCAGGCCGCACAGCAGGCGCTGAGCGAGGCACTGGGCACCGAAGGCCGCAAGCCCGAGGCCCCGGAGCCAAAACCCGAAACCCAGGACATTTGACCCCTAACCCCGCAGCAGGATGTGAACAATGGAATATTTGCTGGAACTTGCCGCTAGCCCCACAGCCTGGGTGGCTCTCGCCACGCTGGTGGCCATGGAAGTGGTACTGGGTATCGACAACCTGATCTTCATCTCCATCCTTACCAACAAGCTGCCCGTGGCCTACCGCTCCAAGGCGCGACGCATTGGTATCAGCATGGCGCTGATAATGCGTTTGGCGCTGCTCAGCACTGTCGCCTGGATCGTGCAGCTCACCGACCCGGTGTTCGAGGTGTTCGGCAACGCGTTCTCGTGGAAGGATGTGATTCTGATTGCCGGTGGCCTGTTCCTGTTGTGGAAAGCCACCCGGGAGATTCATGAAAACGTCGACCCGCGCGGTGCCAAGCAGGAATCCAAGGTGGGTTCAACGGTGACCCTGGGCTTTGCGGCGGCGATCTTCCAGATCTTGCTGCTGGACATCGTGTTCTCGGTCGACAGCATCATCACTGCGGTGGGCATGACCGAACACCTGCCGATCATGATCATCGCCGTGATCACTGCGGTGATCGTGATGATGGTGGCGGCCGACCCGCTGGCCAACTTCATCAATGACAACCCCACGGTGGTGATGTTGGCCCTGGGCTTCCTGATCATGATCGGCATGACGCTGATCGCCGAAGGTTTCGGTGCCCATGTGCCGAAGGGCTATGTGTATGCCGCCATGGCGTTCTCGACGGTGATCGAGATGCTGAACATCTTCGCAAGGCGGGCGCGGATGAAACGCGAAGCGTCCGAAGGCTAACCCGCGCAGGCAGGGCGCCCCAAACGCCGGTGTTCCGGCGCTTGGGGCCTTGGTGTTAACCAGTCAGTGAGCGCCGGCAGGGCGCCGGGCGGGTACCACAGGCCGGGGCTTGGCGGCGGCCTTGGGTTGCACGTGAGGGTGGGCGTGGCGACGGGCGATGCGCAGTACACCCCACAGCATGGCAGCTGCCACGCTCAGCCACATGCACACCAACATGATGATTGCCAGGGTCATGCTCATATCTGTGCCTCCATCTCTACGGCGAGCGCTTTGAACGCCAGCGTTTGCCTTCCAGACACTTGTTTAGTCTAGCCCGGCCTGTGTGACGTTCCATCGAATAACGCCCGATGGCTGCGTGAGATTATTTTCATGTGCCTGTCGGGCTGTACCGCTGCCGCTGTCCGACCTATGATCGCCAGCAGAGCCGGGCGCTGTCTGCCCGACGTTGGTACAAGCGAGTGTCCATGCCGCACCTTTCTTCCAAGCCGCTCATTGCCGCTTCACGTGGGCTGTTGTTGGCCTGCGTGATGGCCGCCACCCTGGCAGGCTGTGCCAGCACCCCCTCTGAAAGCCTCAAGGCCCTGCCGCAGCGTGTGGAAATCAGCAGCGTGCCGTTCTACCGCGGTAACGCCAACCACAGCGGGGCAATGGCCCTGGCCGCCATGCTGTCGCAACAGGGTGCCCCGATCACCCCGGGGCTGCTGGATGCGCCGCTCAACCTGCCCGAGGGCGCCGACGCGCTGGGCACGGGCATACCGCGTGTGGCGCGGGATTACGGCATGGTGGTCTACCCCTTGGACAAACGGCTGGATGCCCTGCTAGCCCAGGTGGCTGCGGGCTACCCGGTGCTGGTGCGTTACCAGGACGGTTCGGCGTGGTGGAGCGAGCCGCGTTACGCAGTGCTGATCGGCTACGACCGCTACAAGCAGCGGGTGCTGCTGCGCTCAGGTATGCAGCGGCGCCAGCTGATGGCGTTCGATGACTTTGCCGCGGCGTGGGCGAAGGAAGGGAGCTGGGCCCTGCTGGTGCAGCCGCCCAAGCAGCTGCCTGCGCAGGTAGACCGCCAGCGCTGGTTGCAGGCAGCGGATGAGCTGGCCAAAGCAGGCCAGGAACTGGCGGCCAGGCAGGCCGTGGATACCTTGAAGTAGGTTGCGCTTGAGGGTCGAAGGGCTGCCAGGCAGCCCTTGAACGCAAAAGGCCGTTAGAAGCCCAGGCGGTCGCGCAGGCTGTAGTACCAGGCGCCCATGGCGCTGAACGGCACACGCAGCAGCTGGCCACCCGGGAACGGGTAGTGCGGCAGGCCGGCAAAGGCGTCAAAACGCTCAGCCTGGCCGCGCATGGCCTCGGCCAGCACCTTGCCTGCCAGGTGCGTGTAGGTTACGCCGTGGCCCGAGCAACCTTGCGAATAGTAGATGTTGTCGCCGATGCGGCCGACCTGTGGCAAGCGCGACAGGGTCAGCAGGAAGTTGCCGGTCCAGGCGTAGTCGATTTTCACGTTCTTCAGTTGCGGGAACGCCTTGAGCATTTTCGGGCGAATGATCGCTTCGATGTTGGCCGGGTCGCGGGCACCGTACACCACGCCACCGCCGAAAATCAGGCGCTTGTCGCCGGTGAGGCGGTAGTAGTCCAGCAGGTAGTTGCAGTCTTCGACGCAGTAATCCTGCGGCAACAGCGTGCGTGCCAGCTCGTGGCCCAGGGGCTCGGTGGTGATCACCTGGGTGCCGCAGGGCATGGACTTGCTGGCCAGCTCCGGCACCAGGTTGCCCAGGTAGGCGTTGCCGGCCACGATGATGAACTTGGCGCGCACCTTGCCCTGAGGCGTGTGCACCACCGGGTTGGCACCCCGCTCGATGCGAACGGCCGGGGTTTGCTCGTAGATCACCCCGCCCAGGGACTCAACGGCTGCCGCTTCGCCCAACGCCAGGTTCAGCGGGTGAATGTGGCCGCCGCTCATGTCCAGCATGCCGCCTACATAACTGTCGCAGGTAACCACTTCGCGAATGCGCTTCTGGTCCATCAGTTCCAGTTGGGTGTGACCGTAGCGTTCCCACAGGCGCTTTTGCGATTCCAGGTGGCCCATCTGCTTGCTGGTGAGGGCCGCGAAGACGCCGCCGTCCTTCAGGTCGCACTGGATGTTGTACTTGGCCACGCGCTCGCGGATGATGCGGCCGCCTTCAAAGGCCATCTGGCCCAGCAGCTGAGCTTCGCGGGCGCCCACGGTGCGTTCGATGACGTCGATGTCGCGGCTGTAGCTGTTGACGATCTGGCCGCCGTTGCGGCCCGATGCGCCGAAGCCCACCTTGGCGGCTTCGACGATGCTCACCTTGAAGCCGTTTTCCAGCAGGAACAGGGCGCTGGACAGGCCGGTGTAGCCGGCACCGATGATGCATACATCGGTTTCCACCTCACCCTGCAGCGCCGGACGTGGCGGCACCGGGTTGGCCGAGGCGGCGTAGTAGGACTGGGGGTAGGGGGTGTTAGCCATGCTGCGAAACCTCGTGTTTTATATTTTTAACGAATGTACCGATGCTATCAATAATAATAAACACCCGCTAGTCATCCGTTGAAAATCCCAAACCCCGTGGATTACCCGTCACAGGGAATAAAGGGTTTGCAATTCAGTAGGTTAGCGCGAAAAAAAATGTTGACAGGGGTTTTGGAATGCGTAGAATGCGCACCACACGACAGGCACATAGCTCAGTTGGTTAGAGCACCACCTTGACATGGTGGGGGTCGTTGGTTCGAGTCCAATTGTGCCTACCAAATCGAAGAAGGGGTGATCCGAAAGGGTCATCCCTTTTTTCATGACCGGCAGAAAGCCAGGCCGGGTCAGCGGCAGGGCGGCGTTGGGCACGCCAAAGGTTTTGATTTTTCTGCAAAAAAAGCTTTACAGCAGTGCCGCGCATCACTAAGATGCGCACCACACGACAGGCACATAGCTCAGTTGGTTAGAGCACCACCTTGACATGGTGGGGGTCGTTGGTTCGAGTCCAATTGTGCCTACCAAATCCGAAAGGGGCGATCAGCAATGATCGCCCTTTTTGCATGTGCGCCTGACGCAGCGTGTAACGTTTGGTCGCGCTTCGGCCCGGTGCCGGGCATGGTAGACTCCGCCCCTTCGAATCTGGAGGTACACGCGTGCGCAAACTGGCTGTGGTAATGGCGGTGCTCGCCCTGGCGGGCTGTGACAACGAGGTCGAGGGCGTGCACAAGCAGGTGGCAGAACACCTGCAAAACCCCAAGACGGCCAAGTTCGGCAACGTGCGCATCGACACCCAGGGCACTATCTGCGGCCAGGTGCGCGGTAAGGACGATGCCGGGCAATACCAGGCCTACCGCAGCTATGTGGCCATCAAGCGTGACGGGCAGTACGACATCATCGTCGATGATACCGGCAGCAACCTGCGCATTCGCGAACTGTGTGGCGGTGCCGACCTGCAGCGCCGCGCCGAGGCGCTGGCCGACCAGCCTGCCCCCGAGGGGTGGGATGTAGAGGTGATTCAGGGGGCCAACATGGGTGCGCTCAGCGACATGACTGCCCGCCTGATCGAGAAGGGCATCCCGTCATCCGTGGAGTACCGCAACGGTAAGCCTGTGGTGCTGATGGGGCCGTTCCCCAGCCGTGAAGAAGCTCAGGCCCGGCGCGATGAGGTCATGGCCAAGCTGGGTACCGACTCCATCGTCATCCAGCACGGCGCCGCCCGTTAAGGGCAGCGCCAGCCACTATCGGCTGGCGCTGTACGGCCCTTCGGTGCAGGCCTTCAGGTCAACCGCCCCGACAAAGTCATTGCCCCGCCCCATCAGGCACGCTACCCGCTGGTTGCGCTGGTATTCCCAGGGTTGCGGCGGGTAGGTCTTGTTCCACGCCTCGAACAGCTGCCTGTCCTGCCGCGACAGGCGCAGGTTGTACTGCTTGCTCATGTAGAAGTAGGTGCGCGCGATCATGCCGCGGATCGACGGCCGTGGCATGACCTTTTTCGCCTTGAAGTCCACCTGGGTCAGGCACCGGCCATATTGCCCGCTTTGCTCGGGCAGCCAGCCGAAGCTGAAGTTGCTGCGGTCGCCGTTCACCTCGCCAATGCTGGGCACCAGGTTGTGCAGGTCGGCTTCAGCCCGCTTATAGGCGTCGTCATGCTGCGAGCAGGCCTTGCGCCCACCCGTTTGCCAGCACTGGCGCTGATGGCCGATCTGCCACGCCGGCACAATGTGTTCCCATTCAATGCGTGATGCGCGCTGGGCATTTTTGCGCGGGGTGTAGCCGCACGAGGCCATGTTTACCTGGTTGCCTTTGTACTTGCACCCGCAGTAGAACTCGGTGGACTGCGGGGCGTACAGCGTCCATGCCACTTTCTTGGCTTCCTGAAAGGTGCGTGGCGCGTCCGCTTGAGCCAGCGGCGCGAGGGCTGCCAGGCAGGTGGCAGCGATAAGCAAGGCTCTCATGCGCGGTCAGTCTTCCTTGGGCACGGTCCAGAAAATCTGCACGCCGCCATCGTCGCGGTAGGCGAGGGTGACGTTGTCGTTCTCGGCAATTTCTGCCAGCAAGGTGTCCCAGTCCTCCGGGGTTTCCTGTTCCAGCCGAAAGATCAACGCGGCCCGGCTGCGTTGAGCCAGGGGGTTGTTGATGATCTTCTGTATACGCATACCCAATTGTTGGTAGCTGGTCGGGGTGGCAGAGGCGGTGCTGGACACAGGCATTTCCTTGTTTTGCTGTATGCACATACAGTATTTGAGTGTAAGGAATTTCGCAACACCTTGAAGGGCGAGTTCCCCACACCGTGGCCACAGTGTTCGCGCTCTCTGCCAGGGTCTGCTGTAATGGCGGCACTCTCTGGAAATGACTCATGTATCGAATGGTTCTACGTTTCAAATCGCCCACACGCCTGGCACTGGTCTTGTTCGGTGGTTTCGGCACCTGTGCCGAAGCGCTGGCCGACGCGCCCGGCGCCATCGTCATCGACCCCATGGTGGTGACCGGGGCCTACACGCCCACCAGCACGTTCGACCTGCCGTTTTCCGTCGACACGGTGGACCTGTCCAAAGGCACGGATGGCCAGTTGGGTGTGAACCTGTCAGAGGTGCTGACCAAGGTGCCAGGGCTGGTGGTGCAGAACCGCCAGAACTATGCCCAGGACCTGCAGGTATCCTCCCGTGGTTATGGCGCCCGTTCCGCGTTCGGGGTAAGGGGCATCAAGCTGCTGAGCGATGGCATCCCCGCCAGCACGCCGGACGGCCAGGGCCAGGCGGCCACGCTGAACCTGGACGTGGCCGACCGCATCGAAGTGTTGCGCGGCCCGGCCGCCAACCTTTACGGCAGCAATGCCGGTGGCGTGATTCAGATGTTCAGCCGGGATGGTCAGGGGCCAGCCCGCGTGGGGGCGCAAACGACGGTTGGCAGCGATGGGTTCAGCAAGCATCACCTGTCTGCAGAAGGCGGCAACGCTATCGGTGGCTTTGTGCTGGATGCCTCGCGCATGGACACCGATGGCTACCGCGACCACAGTGCTGCGCGCCGTGACCAGACCTTTGCGAAGGTGCACGTGAAGCCGGACGAAGATTCACGCCTGGCCTTCATCTACAGCAGCCTGGAGCAGAACAACACCCAGGATCCGCTGGGCCAGGTGTGGTCGGCCTACAAGCATGACCCCCGTTCCACGGCAGCGGCGGCCGAGACCTACAACACCCGCAAAAGCATCGACCACCAGCAACTGGGCATGAACTACGAGCGCTACTTCGGTGAGGCCACCCTGCAGTTCAACCTGTATGCCGGCCGGCGCAGCGTGGTGCAGTACCTGTCCATCCCAAGGCAGGTGGCGTCCAACAGCCAGCGCGGTGGCGGGGTGGTGGACTTCGACCGCGAGTTCCACGGCGGCACCTTGCGCTGGGTACAGCCGGTGGCAAGCGTGCCGGGTAATTTCACCTTCACCGTGGGCGCAGACTACGACCAGAGCACCGACGACCGCCGCGGCTTCCAGAACTTCCGTGGCAGCCAGCTGGGCGTCAAAGGCGAATTGCGCCGCGACGAAAAGGACACGGCAACCAGCCTGGACCCCTATGCCCAGGCGCACTGGGAAATCGGCAACTGGACCAGCGAGCTGGGCGTGCGCTACAGCACCATGAAGATGCAGGTGGACGACCACTACCTGGCCAACGGCGATGCCAGCGGCAGCAAGCGCTACCAGAAAGCCAACCCGTCGTTGTCGGTAATGTACGCCTTCACGCCCGACCTGCGCGGCTACGTGAGTGTCGGCAAGGGCTTCGAAACCCCCACCCAGGCAGAGATGGCCTACGCGCCAGGCACCCAGGAACGCTTCAATTTTGGCTTGAGCCCGGCTACCAGCACCCAGTACGAAGTGGGCGCCAAGTACCGCATGGGCGAGCGCACCCGCCTGAATGTGGCGGCGTACGAGATACACACCGACGATGAAATCATCGTCGCCGAAGCCACCGACGGCCGTACCAGCTACCGCAACGCCGGCCGCACCCTGCGCCGAGGCATCGAAGCCAGCCTGCACAGCGACCTGAGTGACCACTGGCAGACCACCTGGGTGTACACGCGCACCGACGCCCGGTACGCCGATGATTTCAGCCAGGGCGGCAAGGTGATCGACAGCGGCAACCGCCTGCCGGGCGTGCCCCGGGACAACCTGTATGCCGAACTGGTGTGGAAGCCCGCACAGTGGGTGAGCATGGGCGTTGAAGGCCAGTACCGTAGCCAGGTGTACGTGGAGGACAGCAATACCGCCAAGGCAGCCCCCGCCTATGCGGTGTTCAACTGGCGCACCCGCTTCGAGCAGCACGCCGGGCCCTGGACATTCCACCAACTGGTGCGCCTGGACAACCTGTTCGACCGCCAGTACGTGGGCTCGGTGATCGTGGGCGACAGCAACAGCCGCTACTACGAAGCCGCGCCCGGGCGCGCGTGGTATGCCGGCGCCGGGCTGGAGTATCAGTTCAGGTAGCGAGTGGCCTCAGAACGGCACGGCAACTGTCAGCTGGCTGTACACGTTGGTGCCGTTGCCCCCGACCTGGTTGCCACCATTGCTTTCATCCTTGCGCGGCTGGTACAGGCCCACCAGCGGGCTGATGATCAGGTGCTGGTTCACGGCCCATTCCACGTACAGGTCCAGCTCACGGGCGTCGAGGTTCAGGCGGTTGCGCGTACTGACAGTATTGAAGTCGAAGTACAGCGCACCGACCGTGACGTTTTCCAGCGGGGTGGCCTTCAGCCCCACGTGGTGGATGCCGGTGTTGCTGTTGAACGGCCCGGCGTAGTTGGCAGCAACCTCACCCTGGAACCAGGTGCCGTAACCGCTCGACAGGCCGCTGAACAGCGAATCCCAGCCTGCCGAATAGCGTGTGTAGCGGTAGGTGAGCTGCGGCGCCCAGGGCGCGTCGGCAAAGGTGTAGGCGGCCTGCAGGTACCAGGCTTTTTCAGGGCCGTTGTCTTTGTCCTGCCAGGCGTATTCGAAGCCGAAGCTGGCGTTTTCGATGCCGGCGCTGCCTTCGCCGCGCAGGCTGTAGACGTTCATGCCTTCGCGGGCTTTTAGGAACTCGCTGGCCCACTGGTCGGCCACATCGATGCCGTGAATCCAGGTGAGCCCCACGGTGCCCAGTTCGTTGGTGTAGTCCAGGGTGCCGGCGCCCAGTTCGGTTTCGGCCTGGGCACGGTTATCGGACTTCAGCCACACCACACTGCCATGCAGGCCGTCCTTGCCGCCCAGGCGCAGCACGGCGGTGCGGTCAAAGGCGTGGCGTGCGGCCAGGTAAAAGGCGCCGCCACGGTTCAGGGCGCCATCGGCTGGGCCCTTGCCCAGGTTGGGGCCGTCGTCGTTGATCAGAAAACCGCTGCCCAGGCGCACCACCTGGCGGCCGGCGGAAACGTCCACGCCGTCCTTGCCCAGCACCGGGAACAGGTCGCCGGAGCGCCAGCCCAGGTAGGCTTCTTCGGTTTTGGTGGTGCGTTCGGTGCCGACGGTGTTGCCGGCCGCATCGCCGTCGCCCCAGGTGCCCGAGCTCACCCAGTTCAACGCGCCGTACAAAGTGCCATTGCCTGCCAGGCCCTGGTCGCCGCTGACGCCGTACTTGATGAAACCTTCGCGCCAGGTAGAGCCGCCGGTGGTGCCGTCATAGTTCTTGCGGCTGTTGAACATGCCCCACACGGCCAGCATGTCGGCGTTGAGGTGGGTGTCGTCATCGGCGTACAGCTCGTAGGCGGGGGCCGCCTGGCTGGCCAGCAAACCTGCCAGGGCCAGGCTGCACAGCGATTGCGGTTTGACCATTTGCACATCCCTCTTTTGTTTTTGGCTGCCTGTACGGCGCGCTTGTTATACGGGAACCGCTCGCATCTGGCGAGCGGCCATCGCAGTTGGCAGCGATGGCGTATTAGGGCGCGTTTGGGGGAGGGGTGTCTTGTGTGAGGCTGCCAGGGTGTTTGTATACGCTGGCCATAGGCGGGGAAGTTGGGGCCGCCTTGCGGCCCCCGGGCATTAGTACTCCCAGAAGATGCGCTGCAATTCCTTGCTGTCCTGGGTCTTGGTCATGGCCACCATCGCCAGAATGCGCGCCTTTTGCGGGTTCAGGTCATGCGCCACTACCCAGTCGTTCTTGTCATCCGGCTGCTCGGCATTGCGCAGCACGAAACCACCCTGGTTGACGTGGGACGAACGAATGATCTGCACGCCGTTCTTGCGTAGCTCCTGCAGCGCCGGCACCACCCGCGACGACACCGAACCGTTGCCAGTGCCTGCATGGATCAGCGCCTTGGCACCGTTTTGCGCCAGCGCCCTGTACGCCGTGTCGGTCACGTTGCCGTAGCCATAGGCGATGTCCACCTGGGGCAGGCTGCTGATCTGCTTGATGTCGAACTCCGAATCCAGGGTGTGGCGCTTGGCCGGCAGGCGGAACCAGTAGGACTTGCCTTCCACCACCATGCCCATCGGGCCCCAGGCGCTCTTGAAGGCTTCGGTCTTGATGTTCACTGCCTTGCTCACGTCACGGCCCGACTGGATCTCGTCGTTGAGGGTAACCAGTACGCCCTTGCCGCGGGACTGCTTGTCACTGGCCACGGCCACGGCGTTGTACAGGTTGAGCATGCCGTCAGCCGACATGGCGGTACCGGGGCGCATCGAGCCCACCACCACGATGGGTTTGTCGGTTTTTTCCACCAGGTTCAGGAAGTAGGCGGTTTCTTCCAGGGTGTCGGTGCCGTGGGTGATGACGATGCCATCCACGTCCTTGCTGTCGGCCAGTTCCGCCACGCGCTTGCCCAGTTTCAGCAGGTCTTCGTTGGAAATGCTTTCCGAGGCAATCTGCATCACCTGTTCGCCGCGCACGTTGGCGACATCAGCCAGTTCCGGTACGCCGGCGATCAGTTTGTCGATGCCCAGCTTGGCGGCCTGGTAGGTGGCGCTGTTGGCAGCGCTCGCGCCGGCCCCGGCAATGGTGCCGCCGGTGGCGAGGATGACCACGTTGGCCAGTTTCTGTTGGGTTTCGGCTTCCTTGGCCGAAGCGGTGGCGGGCAGGATCAGCAGCAGGGCGAGTGCGCTGGGGGCGAAGGTTTTCAATGCGGCATTCATCGTTCTTGTTCTCTCTTCCTATTGAGATGGTCGTTATGAGTCGCGCAGAGCTTCAGGCATGTTTCGTACCAGCCGCGTCTGCGCTGCGTGCGCAGGGCCTGCCCGGGTCGCGATTGGCGCGCTGTGCGCGTAATCTCACCCCGTTGCCAACCCTGTGATGTACGAGTATTCCATTCGCAATCCCGAACAAGCGTAGGAAAAGGTGTTCGGCTTTTCGGAAAAAGTCTGGATAATCGGCCATGCAGGGTTACCACCAAACGCAATTGACAAAACCAGGTCTTATTCTCATAGTTAGCCAACGCAAACGTTTGCTTTCCGATAAAAAACACAAGATTCGGAGTCATCGTCCATGAAACTGCCATTCCCCGGCCGCTTGCTGGCCATTGCCGCTGTAACCTCCCTGTCCATGGCCCTGCCGTTGTCTGCCGCCCACGCAGAAGACAAGCCCAAGGTCGCCCTGGTGATGAAGTCCCTGGCCAACGAGTTTTTCCGCACCATGGAAGACGGCGCCAAGGACTACCAGAAAGCCCACGCTGGCGAATTCGACCTGGTTGCCAACGGCATCAAGAACGAAACCGACACCGGCGAACAGATCCGCATCGTTGAACAAATGGTCAACGCCGGCGCCAAGGCGCTGGTAATTGCCCCTGCCGATTCCAAGGCACTGGTGTCGGCGGTGAAAAAAGCCATGGACCAGGGCGTGGTGGTGATCAACATCGACAACCGCCTGGACCCTGAGCTGCTCAAGAGCAAAGGCATCAGCGTGCCCTTCGTAGGCCCTGACAACCGCAAGGGCGCCCGCATGGTGGGAGACTACCTGGCCAAACAGCTCAAGGCTGGCGACCAGGTGGGCATCATCGAAGGCGTGTCTACCACCACCAACGCCCAGCAGCGCACGGCCGGCTTCAAGGATGCGATGGACGCTGCACAGATGAAGATCGTGTCGGTGCAAAGCGGCAACTGGGAAATCGACAAGGGCAATGCGGTCGCGGCCAGCATGCTCAACGAATACCCGGACCTGAAAGCCTTGCTGGCCGGCAACGACAGCATGGCCCTGGGCGCCGTGTCTGCCGTGCGCGCTGCCGGCAAGGCTGGCCAAGTGAAAGTGGTGGGCTATGACAACATCAACGCCATCAAGCCCATGATCGCCGATGGCCGCGTACTGGCCACCCTGGACCAGGCGGCCAGCCAGCAGGCGGTGTTCGGGATTCAGGCGGCGCTGAAAATGGTCAAGGGCGAGAAGCCCGATGTGGATGCCGACAACGTCATCCAGACCCCGGTCGAACTGATCACCAAACAGCCCTGATGCTGCCAGGAGAGACGGCCATGTCTGCATCGGCCCAACACGTGGTGCTGACCGCCAGCGGCCTTGGCAAAACCTACGCCCAGCCGGTGCTGGGCGAGGTCAGCCTGACCCTGCGCGCTGGCGAGGTGCTGGCCCTGACGGGTGAGAACGGCGCCGGCAAAAGCACCTTGTCCAAGCTCATCAGTGGCCTGGAAACCCCCACCACCGGGCACATGCAGTACCGTGGCCAGCCCTATGCGCCGGCCAGCCGCAGCGACGCCGAGCGCCTGGGCGTGCGCATGGTGATGCAGGAGCTGAACCTGCTGCCCACCCTGACCGTGGCCGAAAACCTGTTTCTGGACAACCTGCCCAGCCGCTTTGGCTGGGTCAACCACAAACGCCTGCGCCAACTGGCCAGCGCCGCCATGGCACAGGTGGGCCTGGATGCCATCGACCCGGATACGCCGGTTGGCGAGTTGGGCATTGGACACCAGCAGATGGTCGAGATCGCCCGCAACCTGATCGGCGACTGCCACGTGCTGATTCTGGACGAGCCCACCGCCATGCTCACGGCGCGCGAGGTGGAGCTGCTGTTCACCCAGATCGAGCGCCTGCGCCAACGTGGCGTGGCCATCGTCTACATTTCCCACCGGCTTGAAGAGCTGCAACAGGTGGCCCAGCGCATCGTGGTACTGCGCGACGGCAAGCTGGTGTGCGATGAGCCCATTCAGCGCTACACCAGCGACCAGTTGGTCAACCTGATGGTGGGGCGTGAGCTGGGCGAGCACATTGACCTGGGCCAGCGGCAGCTGGGGGCGCCGCTGCTGCAGGTGAACAACCTGAGCCGTGGCGACAAGGTGCGCGATGTGTCGTTCGAGGTGCGGGCAGGGGAGATATTTGGTATTTCCGGCCTGATCGGCGCCGGGCGTACCGAACTGCTGCGCCTGATCTACGGCGCGGACGCGGCCGACAGCGGCAGTGTTGCCCTGGGCCAGCCGCCGCAGCGGGTGAGCATCGATTCACCCAAGGCTGCGGTCAAGGCCGGCATCGCCTTGATCACCGAAGACCGCAAGGGCGAGGGCCTGCTGCTGACCCAGTCGATCAGCGCGAACATTGCCCTGGGCAACCTGGGCGCGGTTTCCACCGCCGGCGTGCTGAACGCTGATGCCGAGCGGGCCCTGGCCGAGCGGCAGATCCAGGCCATGCGCATTCGCAGCGCCGGCCCGCATCAGGTGGTGGGCGAGTTGTCGGGCGGCAACCAGCAGAAGGTGGTGATAGGCCGCTGGCTGGAGCGCGACTGCCAGGTGCTGCTGTTCGACGAGCCCACCCGCGGCATCGATGTGGGGGCCAAGTTCGACATCTATGGCCTGCTGGCAGCGCTGGCCCGCCAGGGCAAGGCGCTGGTGGTGGTGTCCAGCGACCTGCGCGAGCTGATGCTGATTTGTGACCGCATCGCCGTGTTGTCGGCCGGGCGCCTCATAGACACCTTCGAGCGCGAGCACTGGAGCCAGGACCAACTGCTGGCCGCGGCCTTTGCCGGTTATCAGAAACGTGACGCAATGCTGCACAACGCAGCTCCCAGGATGGATGCATGAAAACCACCCCGCTCGACAACCAAGGCGCTGCCCCGGCGCGCCGCAGCGGTACTTATCTGGGCCTGGGTACCTACCTGGGCCTTGCCGGCGCCTTGCTGGCGATGATCGTGCTGTTCTCGTTCCTGAGCAGCCATTTCTGGTCGTACAACACCTTCAGCACCCTGGCCAACCAGATCCCCGACCTGATGGTGCTGGCGGTGGGCATGACCTTCGTGCTGATCATCGGCGGTATCGACCTGTCAGTGGGCTCGGTGCTGGCCCTGGCGGCGTCCACGGTCAGCGTGGCCATTCTGGGGTGGGGCTGGGGCATGGTGCCCGCCGCGCTGCTGGGCATGGCGGTAGCTGCCCTGGCCGGCAGCGTGACCGGTGCCGTGACCGTGGCCTGGCGCATTCCCTCGTTCATCGTATCGCTGGGCGTGCTGGAGATGGCCCGTGGGCTGGCCTATCAGCTCACCGATTCGCGCACCGCGTACATCGGCGATACCTATGCCTGGTTTTCCAACCCTGTGGCCTTTGGCATCTCGCCTTCCTTCATCATCGCCTTGCTGGTGATCGTGCTGGCCCAACTGGTATTGACCCGTACGGTGTTCGGCCGCTACCTGATCGGCATCGGCACCAACGAAGAAGCCGTGCGCCTGGCCGGTATCGACCCGCGCCCGTATAAAGTGCTGGTGTTCGCCCTGATGGGCCTGCTGGCTGGCCTGGCGGCGCTGTTCCAGGTGTCGCGCCTGGAAGCGGCCGACCCCAACGCCGGCTCTGGCCTGGAGCTGCAGGTGATCGCCGCCGTGGTGATCGGCGGCACCAGCCTGATGGGTGGGCGCGGCTCGGTCATCAGTACGTTCTTCGGGGTGCTGATCATTTCAGTGCTGGCCGCAGGCCTGGCACAAATTGGCGCCAGTGAGCCGACCAAACGCATCATCACCGGGGCGGTCATCGTCATCGCCGTGGTGCTCGACACTTACCGCAGCCGGCGTGCAGCCCGGCGGACCTGACAACATGGCAACCATCAAAGATGTCGCAGCGCTGGCCGGTATTTCCTACACCACCGTGTCCCATGTGCTGAACAAGACCCGGCCCGTCAGCGAGCCGGTGCGGCAAAAGGTCGAAGACGCGATCCGCCAGCTGGATTACGTACCCAGCGCCGTGGCGCGCTCGCTGAAAGCGCGCAGCACCGCCACCATCGGCCTGCTGGTGCCCAACAGCGTCAACCCGTACTTTGCCGAGCTGGCCCGGGGCATCGAGGATGCCTGCGAGCGCAACGGCTACTGCGTGATCTTGTGCAACTCCGACGACAACCCGCAGAAGCAGCGCAACTACCTGCGCGTGCTGCTGGAAAAACGCATCGACGGGCTGGTGGTGGGCTCGGTAGGCCAGGACGACGACCTGCTGCAGAGCCTGGCCGGCGTGCGCACGCCGATGGTGATCGTCGACCGCGAGCTTGAAGGCGTGGATGCCGACCTGGTGCGCATCGACCACGAACAGGGCGCCTACCTGGCCACCCGGCACCTGCTGGAGCTGGGCCACCGCGATATCGCCTACATCGGCGGCCCGGCGCACACCGGGGTGACCCAACTGCGCCTGGGCGGCTTCCATCGCGCCCTGGGCGAGGCCGGTGTGCCGGTAATACCCGGCCGTGTGCAGCACTGCGACTTTACCAGCCCGGGTGGCCATGCCGCCGCCGCGGCCCTGCTCGACGGCAAGCGGCCCACGGCCATCTTCGCCGGTAACGACATGATCGGGTTTGGCGTATTGCGCGCGGCGGCTGAACGCAATATCAGCGTACCTGCCGAGCTGTCGGTGATCGGTTTTGACGATATCGAACTCAGCCGCTACGTGTATCCACCCTTGACCACGGTCGGCCAGTCCATCCGCGAACTGGGCGAGAGCGCCGCGTCGCTGCTGCTGGCGCGTATCGTTGCGCCGCGTGTTGGCCAGGCGGAGCAACGCATCGTGGCCCCGCGCATTGTGCTGCGCGAATCCACCGGGCCGCGCCCGGACTTGTTCAACGATCACCGCTAAGGAAATGTCATGAGTGCGAAGGTGGTGGTAGTCGGCAGCCTGAACATGGACCTGGTGGCGCGCGCTCAGCGCCTGCCCCGGCCCGGTGAGACGCTGGCCGGCGACCGTTTTTTTACCGCCCCGGGCGGCAAGGGTGCCAACCAGGCCGTCGCGGTGGCGCGGCTGGGCGGCAGCGTGGCCATGGTCGGCAGCGTGGGCGATGACGGCTACGGCCAGCAACTGCGGGACGGCCTGGCGGCCGAGGGTATCGATTGCCAGGGCGTGATCACCTGCCCGGGCGTGTCCAGTGGCGTGGCGCTGATTACCGTGGATGCGGCCAGCCAGAACTGCATCGTCATCATCCCGGGCGGCAACGGCTTGCTGACACCGCAGGCGGTTCAGCGCTTCGACGCGCTGCTGCAAGCCGCCGAAGTGGTGATCTGCCAGCTGGAAGTGCCGCTGGAGACGGTTGCCTGGACCCTGGCCAGGGCCCATGAGCTGGGCAAGCAGGTCATCCTCAACCCGGCGCCTGCCAGTGGCCCGCTGCCGGCATCGTGGTACCCGCACATCAACTACCTCACGCCCAACGAAAGCGAGGCCGAGGCGCTGACCGGCATACCGGTCAACGACCAGGCCAGCGCGCTACAGGCAGGTGAGCGGCTGCTGGCGCTGGGCGCTGGCAAGGTGATCATCACCCTTGGCGCGCAGGGCGCGCTGCGGGTAAGCGCCGACGGGCACCAGCACTACCCGGCGCCGGTGGTGCAGCCGCTGGACACCACGGCTGCCGGTGACACCTTCATTGGCGGCTTCGCAGCCGGCCTGGTGCGGGGGCTGGAGGAGGGCGATGCCATCGCGTTCGGCCAGCGCGCCGCGGCGTTGTCGGTGACCCGCGCCGGGGCCCAACCTTCCATTCCCCATCTGGCCGAGGTCGCGCCATGAAGAAGACGCCACTGCTGAACGTCGCCCTGTCCCGCACCATCGCGGGCATGGGGCATGGCGATATCCTGGTGATTGGCGATGCCGGCCTGCCGGTGCCCCCCGGGGTGGAGCTGATCGACCTGGCAGTCACGCCCGGCCTGCCTGACTTTGCCAGCGTTTTGCGGGTGGTGTTGAGCGAATTGCAGGTGGAGCGCCACGTGCTGGCCGAGGAGATGCAAACGGTGGTACCCCCGGCGCTGGTGGAAATCGAGCGCCTGAAAGGCAAGCTGGGCAAGCGTGAATGGCTGGACCACGAGGGCTTCAAGGTGCTGTCGCGCAGTGCCCGCGCCATCGTGCGCACCGGTGAATGCCAGCCCTACAGCAATATTGCACTGATCTCCGGGGTCACGTTCTGAGCCCTGGCTAGCCACAACCCATCGGCAACAGGAGTGCCATCATCATGCTGAAACCCCTGCTACAAGGTATCGCCTTCATGGCCGCAGCGTCGACCGTTCAAGCCGCACCCATCGACCTGATCATCGACACAGACCCCGGTGCGGACGATGTGGTGGCGCTGTTCCTGGCCATGGCGTCGCCGGATGAACTCAAGGTCCGCGCCATCACCACGGTGGCTGGCAACGTGCGGCTGGAGAAAACCTCGCGTAACGCCCGGCTGGCCCGTGAGTGGGCGGGCCGCGAGGATATCCCGGTGTATGCTGGTGCTGGCCGGCCCCTGGTGCGCGCGCCCATCTACGCTGCCGAAGTGCACGGGGAGGAGGGCATCACCGGCGTGCAGGTGCACGAGCCGGCCAAGCCCCTGGCGGCGGGCAATGCGGTGCAGTACCTGGTAGACACGTTGGGCGCTGCCAAGCCCCACAGCATCACGGTAGCGATGCTCGGCCCGCAGACCAACCTGGCACTGGCGCTGATCCAGCGCCCGGAAATTGCCCAGGGCATCAAGGAAGTGGTGGTGATGGGCGGTGCTCATTTCAACGGCGGTAACATCACGCCGGTTGCCGAATTCAACTTGTACGCAGACCCCCATGCCGCTCAAGTGGTGCTGGCCAGTGGCGTGCAGCTTACCTACCTGCCGCTGGATGTGACCCACAAGCTATTGACCAGCGAAGCGCGCCTCAAGCAACTGGCGGCCGTGAATACCCAGGCCAGCAAGCGCGTAGTAGACATACTCAATGCCTACATTACCCATGACATGCAGCTGTATGGCATGCCGGGCGGCCCGGTGCATGATGCCAGCGTGATCGCCTACCTGCTGAAGCCACAGATGTTCAGCGGCCGGCGCATTCACATGAGTGTCGACAGCCGCGAAGGGCCCACCTTCGGCCAGACGGTTGCCGACTGGTACGGCGTGCTCAAGCAACCTGCCAATGTAATGTGGGTGGAAGAGGGTGATGCCCAGGGCCTGTTCGACCTGCTGGCCGAGCGCCTGGCACGCCTCAAGTAGCGGGGCGGGGCGCGTAGCGTTCGACCACCTGGTCGATGAAGCTGCGCGCCGCTTCGCCGCCGCGGTCACGCACCAGCAGGTCGACGGCGATCAGCAGCAGTTCTTCCGGGGTGCCGGGGCTGTACGCACTCTGGCCCTCCGCCCATTTGACCTTGATGTCGGCATCGATGCTGTGGCTGCTCATGGAAGGCTCTCGCTTGCGGCCTGGACGAAAAAACGAACACCCTACCCTGGTATTCGCAGGAGGCACTATGCCTTCACTTCTTAAAGTAAATCATGACTTTGCAGGGCAAACCAAGGGGCCTTTGGTTGTAGCGGTAAAATTCGGTCACGATTATGCCGCGCCCGGCTCGGGGCGTTCAGGCAGACTTGGGCGGTTTTGCAACGAATTCCTGGTGCGATGGTCGGATCAGGCAGTTCCCATTCGATCTAGGAGGCTTCATGTTCCGTACCCGTGCTTTGTTGGCAACCCTGGCGGTGGCTGGTGTGCTGGCGGGTTGCAGCACTGGCGGTGATGCTGGTGGCACCCAGGCGCCGGCGGCACCGGCTGGCAACGACGGCCGCTGCGAGGCCAGTGGTGCCGATTTTGCCGTTGGCAAGCAAGGCAGCCCCGAGCTGCTGGAGCAGGCGCGCAAAGCCAGTGGCTCGCAAATGGCCCGTATCCTGAAGCCGCATGACGTGGTTACGCTGGAATACCGCTCCGAGCGCTTGAACCTGAACGTGGACGAGCAGGGCCGTGTTACCCGCGTGAACTGCGGTTAACCCTTAACACCTGGCTGGCTCTCAAGGCAGCCAGCAGCAACCTGTGGGAGCAACTGTCTCCCACAAAATCTCAAAGCTGGCGCAATCCACTTT
>NZ_JACVVG010000090.1:0-3034 GCF_016647875.1 Pseudomonas sp. S36
TCAGGGCAGCATCGACTTCCAGACGCCGGCCAATGACGTCTACAACAACGGCTCGACGGTTAGCGTCACAATCAAAGACGCCTCGGGCGGCAACTTCGAACAGTTGGCGCCAAACCCAACTCCGGCCGTTACCACGATCAATGATTCGATCGACACTACCACCGCGACTCTGACGGCTAACCCGTCGGTGACCGAAGGTGGCGTCATCACTTACACCGTAACGCTGACCAATCCGGCCCAGACGCCGGTTACCGTGACCCTGTCAAACGGCCAAGTCATCACCGTTGAAGCGGGTAAAACCCAAGGCAGCATCGACTTCCAGACCCCGCCGAATGATGTGTACAACAACGGCTCGACCGTCAGCGTAACGATCAAGGACGCCACCGGTGGCAACTTCGAACAGCTGAACGCAAGTCCGACCCCGGCTGTTACCACTATTAATGACAGCATCGACACAGTCACTGTCAGCATCGTCAGCAATGGCAATGTGACCGAAGACCAGCAGCCGTCCTTCACCGTAAAAGTCAGCCAGGCTCTGGATCGCCCGCTCACCGTTACTCTGTCGAACGGGGACAAGGTCACTATCGACGCGGGTAAAACCGAAGTCGTGTACAAGACTGAGGCTCAAGGTGATGATGTCATCAAAGACCCAGGCTCCGTCACGGTGGGTATCGCTGACGCTAGTGTCTCTGGTGCAACGTTCGAGCACTTGGTCATCGGTAACCCAGCCACTGTTCAGATCGCCGATACCATTAGCGAAGTCGTTGCAACGCTGACCGTCGATAAGGCGACTGTCACCGAAGGTGGGCAGGTCACCTACACGGTTACGCTGAGCAATGCCCAAGGTCTGTCCGTAACCCAGCACGGCGCACTTACCTTCACCCTCACCGACGGCACGAAGGTTGTTATCCCGGCTAACAGTGCGTCCGGTAGCGCCACTATTACAGTTGCTGACGATGTCTATGTAGGTGGCCAGCCTGCGTTGGCTAACAAACTCGAGGCAGTCTCAGGGGGTGAGAACTTCGAGAAGCTCACACTGAGCGGCGATACTGTCACTACCACTGTGACAGATGAACCAGGCTCTGGTACTCCTGGTACAGGCAACCAAGGTGATCTGGTGTTGGTCACTATCACCGCTGACCAGACTTCCGTTGCTGAAAACGTCAAACCGACGTTCACCGTACAAATCAACACCGCCCTGGCCCACGACCTGGTCGTGACCCTGAGCAACAACGCTCAGGTCACCATCAAGGCTGGCCAGACCAGTGCCTCGTATGAGCACGCTGCGCAAGGCGATGACGTTTATAAGGACTCGGGTGAAATCAGCCTGGGTATTAAGGCGGCTGCAGATATCGACGGTCGTACCTTCGAGAACCTGCAACTGGGCGGTAACGCGTCCGTTAAAGTCACTGACACGATCGACGAAGTCGTAGCCAAGTTGACCGCTACCTCTTCGGTAACCGAAGGCGGCGAAATCACCTATACCGTGACGCTGACCAATAAAGACGGTCTGCCGATCAACAACCACGCCGAGCTGTATTTCCACCTGAAAGATGGCACCACCGTTGTAGTGCCGGCTAACAGCACCGTGGGTTCGGCCACTGCCATCGCCCCAGACAACGTCTATGTTGGCACTAACCCTGCGGTCGAAAACTCCATCGACTCGGTCAGTGGCGCTGATGCGTGGAAATTCGAACAACTGACCCTGGATAAAACTCCGGTCAGCACCACTGTCACCGACGAGCCAGGTTCAGGGACGCCAGGCACTGGCAACCAGGGCGATATCGTCAAGGTTACTATCACTGCCGATCAGGATTCGGTCGCTGAAAACGTCAAACCAACGTTCACTGTGCACGTAAACACCGCCCTGGCCCACGACCTGGTCGTGACCCTGAGCAATAACGCTCAGGTCACCATCAAGGCTGGCCAGACCAGTGCCTCGTATGAGCACGCTGCGCAAGGCGATGACGTTTATAAGGACTCGGGTGAAATCAGCCTGGGTATTAAGGCGGCTGCAGATATCGACGGTCGTACCTTCGAGAACCTGCAACTGGGCGGTAACGCGTCCGTTAAAGTCACTGACACGATCGACGAAGTCGTAGCCAAGTTGACCGCTACCTCTTCCGTGACCGAAGGCGGCGAAATTACCTATACCGTGACGCTGACCAACAAAGACGGTCTGCCGATCAACAACCACGCCGAGCTGTATTTCCACCTCAAAGATGGCACCACTGTTGTAGTGCCAGCCAACAGCACCGTGGGCACCGCTACCACTATCGCGCCGGACAACGTCTATGTCGGTACAAATCCGGCGGTAGAAAACGCCATCGACTCGGTCAGTGGCGCTGATGCTTGGAAGTTCGAACAACTGACCCTGGATAAAACCCCGGTCAGCACCACTGTGACTGACGAACCAGGCTCGGGTACCCCAGGCACTGGTAACCAAGGCGACCTGGTGCAAGTCACCATCACTGCCGATCAAACTTCGGTTGCCGAGAACGTTAAACCGACCTTCACCGTACAGATCAACACTGCACTGGCCCATGACTTGGTCGTGACCCTGAGCAACAATGCTCAGATCACCATCAAAGCCGGTGAAACCAGCGCCCAATATACTCACGATGCACAAGGCGACGATGTCTACAAAGACTCTGGCGACATCACCCTGGGTATCAAGTCCGCTGTAGACATCGACGGCCGTACCTTCGAAAACCTGCAATTGGGTGGCGATGCCTCGGTACAAGTCACCGACACCATCGATGAAGTAGTCGCCAAGTTGACCGCGACTTCGTCGGTCACCGAAGGTGGCGACATCACCTACACCGTGACGCTGACCAACAAAGATGGTCTGCCGATCAACAACCACGGTGCCCTGACCTTCACCTTGGACGATGGTAAAACCACCATCACCATTCCGGCGAACGGCACCACCGGCTCGGTCACTGTGACCGCACCGGACAACGTTTATGTGGGCGCGAATGACCCGGTCGTCAAATCCATCGCTTCGGTAACTGGCGCTGACGTTGGCAAGTTC
>NZ_JACVVG010000091.1:0-3031 GCF_016647875.1 Pseudomonas sp. S36
CCCCCACCCCCTGGCCCATCGTCAGTCTGGCGCAGACAACAATAAAACGCTCCGGCGCTTATCACCCGTGCCTGTGCCAAACCCACAGGCGCACGCAACGCTGATAGCGCCCGGCCAGACTGTCAGGGACTCACGCATGACTACCAGCAGCACCTATGCCCAGGCGCCCAGTGCGCCGGTCAACTCCCCCGCACGAGTGGCCACCGCAAGCTTCATCGGCACCGCCATCGAGTTCTACGATTTTTACGTCTACGCCACGGCTGCGGCCCTGGTGATCGGCCCAGTGTTCTTCCCGTCCGGCTCCGGTACGGCGCAGATGCTGGCGGCGTTTCTTACCTTCGGTATCGCCTTCCTGGCGCGGCCGTTGGGCTCGGCGCTGTTCGGCCACTTTGGCGACCGCATCGGCCGCAAGTCGACCCTGGTCGCCTCGCTGCTGCTGATGGGTGTGTCCACCACCGCCATCGGCATCTTGCCGGGCTATGACAGCATTGGCGTGTGGGCGCCGATCATCCTTTGCCTGCTGCGCTTCGGGCAGGGCCTGGGCCTGGGTGGGGAATGGGGCGGCGCCGCGCTGCTGGCCACGGAAAACGCACCGCCGGGCAAACGCGCCTGGTTCGGCATGTTCCCGCAGCTGGGGCCATCGATCGGTTTCCTGGCCGCCAATGGCCTGTTCCTGACCCTGGCCCTGGTGCTCAGCGACGAGCAGTTCCGCGAATGGGGCTGGCGCATCCCGTTCCTGCTCAGCGCCGCGCTGGTGTTGGTGGGGCTGTACGTGAGGCTGAAGCTTGAGGAGAGCCCAGTGTTTGCCAAGGCCGTGGCGCGCCATGAGCGGGTGAAAATGCCGGTGGTGGACCTGTTCTCCAAATACTGGATGCCCACCTTGCTGGGCGCTGCGGCCATGGTGGTGTGCTACGCGCTGTTCTACATTTCGACCGTGTTCTCGCTGAGCTACGGCGTTACCACCCTGGGCTACAGCCGCGAAACCTTCCTGGGCCTGTTGTGCTTCGCCGTGGTGTTCATGGCCCTGGCCACACCGCTGTCGGCATGGCTCAGCGACCGATACGGGCGCAAACCGGTGCTTATTGTCGGCGGCTTGCTGGCCGTGGCATCCGGTTTTGCCATGGAACCGCTGCTGACCTCCGGCTCCACCGCCGGGGTGGCGCTGTTCCTGGCCATCGAGCTGTTCCTGATGGGGGTCACCTTCGCGCCCATGGGGGCTTTGCTGCCGGAACTGTTCCCCACCCACGTGCGCTACACCGGTGCTTCGGCAGCCTACAACCTGGGCGGTATCGTCGGCGCCTCGGCAGCACCGTTCTTCGCCCAGAAACTGGTCAGCATGGGCGGTTTGAGCTGGGTGGGGGGGTATGTGTCGGCCGCAGCAGTCATCAGCCTGATCGCCGTGCTGTGCCTGAAAGAAACCCGCGACAGCGAGCTGTAAGCGCAGGGCTGCAAGGGGCATAAGCCCCTTGCAGCTAATTGCTCAGAACTCGACCTTGACTGCCTGGGAGGCGCGGGTTGCCTTGGCCCGGGCCGCTTCGACCGACTCGTCGCGCGCCAGGCATACGCCCATGCGGCGGGTACCGTTGATTTCCGGCTTGCCGAACAGGCGGATCGCGGTGTCCGGCTCGCTCAGTGCGGCGCCCAGGTTGGCGAAGCTGGTCTGCTGGGACTGCCCCTCGGGCAGGATCACCGCCGAGGCAGACGGCCCGAACTGGCGCACCACCGGGATCGGCAAGCCGAGAATGGCACGGGCATGCAGGGCGAACTGCGACAAGTCCTGTGAAATCAGCGTGACCAGGCCGGTGTCGTGAGGGCGCGGCGACACCTCACTGAACCACACCTGGTCGCCTTTCACGAACAGCTCCACGCCAAACAGGCCGCGCCCGCCCAGGGCATCGGTGACCGCCTTGGCCACCCGCTGCGACTCTGCAAGTGCCTTGGGGCTCATGGCCTGCGGCTGCCAGGACTCCTGATAGTCGCCCTTCTCCTGGCGATGGCCCACCGGTTCCAGGAAGGTCGTGCCGCCCACGTGCCGCACGGTCAGCAGGGTGATTTCGTAGTCGAAGTCGATGAAGCCTTCCACGATCACGCGCCCCTTGCCAGCACGGCCGCCCTCCTGGGCATAGGCCCATGAAGCCTGCAGGTCGGCGTCGCTGCGCAGCAGGCTCTGGCCCTTGCCCGACGAGCTCATCACCGGCTTGACCACGCAGGGGTAGCCCACGTCGGCCACGGCCTCGGCGTAGGCTTCGAAGGTGTCGGCGAAGTGGTAGGGCGAGGTTGGCAGGTCCAGGTCTTCTGCGGCCAGGCGGCGGATGCCTTCGCGGTTCATGGTCAGCTGGGTGGCACGGGCGGTGGGCACCACGTTGAAGCCTTCATTTTCCAGCTCGACCAGGGTAGCGGTGGCGATGGCCTCGATTTCCGGAACGATGTAGTGCGGCTTCTCGGCCTCGATCACCGCACGCAGGGCCACGCCATCGAGCATGTTGACCACGTGGCTGCGGTGGGCCACCTGCATGGCCGGGGCATTGGCGTAGCGATCGACGGCGATCACTTCCACGCCCAGGCGCTGAAGCTCGATCACCACTTCCTTGCCCAGTTCGCCACAGCCGCACAGCAGTACACGGGTCGCGGTAGGCGACAAGGGGGTTCCGATACGGGTCATTTCAGGTCCTCGCAGGCATCCGGGGCCACGCCATGCCAGGCGCCACCCGCTGAAAAAGGACCGATATTCTACACCATCAGCCCGCCACAGCGGCCCGCCGGGCGCGAAATGCCATGGCCAACCACACCGCCGTGACCCCGGCGAACTTGGATGCCATGGCCGTACCGACCACAGCCGGGGTGAGCGCCCCGATCATGCCGAAGAAGATGAAGGTGTCCACCGGGATGCTCAGCGCGGAGCTTAGCCACAGGCGATCGCGCAGGGGCCGGCGGGTGACACTGAACACCAGCCAGTCGATCAGCTCGGAAACGAAGAACGCCGTCGCGCTGGCCCGCGCGCCGGCCGGCGCGGACGTAGCGTACGACAGTA
>NZ_JACVVG010000092.1:0-2269 GCF_016647875.1 Pseudomonas sp. S36
CACCTTCGAAAACCTGCAACTGGGTGGCGATGCGTCGGTAAAAGTTACCGACACCATCGACGAAGTAGTCGCCAAGTTGACTGCGACTTCGTCGGTCACCGAAGGCGGCGACATCACCTACACCGTGACGCTGACCAACAAAGATGGTCTGCCAATCAACAACCACGGCGCCCTGACCTTCACACTGGACGATGGTAAAACCATCATCACCATCCCGGCGAACGGCACCACGGGCTCGGTCACTATCACCGCACCTGATAACGTCTATGTGGGCGCGAACGACCCAGTCGTGAAGTCGATTGCTTCGGTAACGGGTGCTGACGTCGGCAAGTTCGAGCAACTGACCCTGGATAAGACTCCAGTCAGCACCACTGTGACTGACGAACCAGGCTCGGGTACCCCAGGTACTGGCAACCAAGGCGACTTGGTGCAAGTCACCATCACTGCCGACCAAACTTCGGTTGCCGAGAACGTCAAACCGACGTTCACCGTGCAGATCAACACTGCATTGGCCCACGACCTGGTCGTGACTCTGAGCAACAACGCTCAGGTCACCATCAAGGCCGGCCAAACCAGTGCTTCGTATGAGCATGCGGCGCAGGGCGATGACGTTTACAAAGACTCGGGTGAAATCAAACTCGGCATTACTTCGGCTGTAGACATCGACGGTCGCACCTTCGAGAACTTGCAACTGGGTGGCGATGCGTCGGTAAAAGTCACTGACACCATCGATGAAGTAGTCGCCAAGTTGACCGCAACTTCGTCGGTCACCGAAGGTGGCGACATCACTTACACCGTGACGCTGACCAACAAAGATGGTCTGCCAATCAACAACCACGGCGCCCTAACCTTCACCCTGGACGATGGCAAAACCACCATCACCATCCCGGCGAATGGCACCACCGGCTCGGTCACTGTGACTGCACCGGATAATGTTTATGTCGGTGCGAACGATCCGGTCGTCAAATCCATCGCTTCGGTAACTGGCGCTGACGTTGGCAAGTTCGAGCAACTGACCCTGGATAAAACCCCGGTCAGCACGACTGTCACCGATGAACCTGGCTCGGGTACTCCAGGCACTGGCAACCAAGGCGATCTGGTGCAAGTCACCATCACCGCCGACCAAACTTCGGTTGCCGAGAACGTCAAGCCGACCTTCACCGTCCACGTGAACACTGCGTTGGCACATGACTTGGTTGTGACCCTGAGCAACAACGCCCAGGTCACCATCAAGGCTGGCCAAACCAGCGTGTCGTATGAGCACGCGGCGCAGGGCGACGACGTCTACAAGGACTCGGGCGACATAAGCCTGGGCATCAAGTCTGCAGTGGACATCGATGGCCGCACCTTCGAAAACCTGCAACTGGGTGGCGATGCCTCGGTAAAAGTCACTGACACCATCGACGAAGTGGTGGCAAAACTCACCGCCAGCGACTCGGTCAGCGAAGGCGGTCAGATCACCTACACCGTGACCCTAACCAACAAAGACGGCTTGCCGATCAACAACCACGCCGAGCTGTACTTCCACTTGAAAGATGGCACCACCGTCGTGGTACCCGCCAACGGCACTGTGGGTTCAGCAACCGCGACGGCACCGGATAACGTCTATATCGGCGCCAACCCACCTGTACAGAACGCAATCGTGTCGGTCAGCGGTGCCGATGCTTGGAAGTTCGAACAACTGACGTTGGACAAAACGCCAGTCAGCACTGCCGTGACCGACGAGCCAGGCTCGGGCACTCCAGGCTCGGGTAACCAAGGCGACTTGGTTCAGGTGAACATCGTTGCCGACCAGGCGTCGGTGAACGAAGCTACTTCACCGACCTTCACGCTGACCCTGAACCGCGCACTGGACAAGGACCTGACCGTCACCCTGAGCAACAACGCTACCGTCGTGTTCAAGGCGGGCGAGACGACCAAGTCCTATGCCGCACCGGCCCAGGGCGATGACGTCTTCAAAGATGAAGGCAAAATCCAAGTGGGCATCACCAAGGCTGAAGTCCCGAACGCCACGTTCGAGAACCTGGTCATTGGCGGCCCAGCTTCGGTGAACGTCACCGACACCATCAGCAAGGTCACCGCAGTGTTGTCTGTGGATAACACCACTGTGGTCGAAGGTGGCAAGATCACCTACACCGTCACCCTGGTGAGCGAAGACAGCAGCCTGCCAGTCACTGGCCATGGCGGCGTTACCGTGACGTTGACTGGTGGTACTCAAGTGTTCATCGCTGCCGGCTCCGCCAGCGGCACCGTGAGCATCAACGCACCA
>NZ_JACVVG010000093.1:0-1373 GCF_016647875.1 Pseudomonas sp. S36
TTGATACCATGCTTCCAAGAAAAGCTCCTAAGCTTCAGATAACTGGGAACCGTACCCCAAACCGACACAGGTGGTTAGGTAGAGAATACCAAGGCGCTTGAGAGAACTCGGGTGAAGGAACTAGGCAAAATGGCACCGTAACTTCGGGAGAAGGTGCGCCGGCGAAGGTGAAGGACTTGCTCCGTAAGCTTATGCCGGTCGAAGATACCAGGCCGCTGCGACTGTTTATTAAAAACACAGCACTCTGCAAACACGAAAGTGGACGTATAGGGTGTGACGCCTGCCCGGTGCCGGAAGGTTAATTGATGGGGTTAGCGCAAGCGAAGCTCTTGATCGAAGCCCCGGTAAACGGCGGCCGTAACTATAACGGTCCTAAGGTAGCGAAATTCCTTGTCGGGTAAGTTCCGACCTGCACGAATGGCGTAACGATGGCGGCGCTGTCTCCACCCGAGACTCAGTGAAATTGAAATCGCTGTGAAGATGCAGTGTATCCGCGGCTAGACGGAAAGACCCCGTGAACCTTTACTATAGCTTTGCACTGGACTTTGAATTTGCTTGTGTAGGATAGGTGGGAGGCTTTGAAGTGGGGACGCCAGTTCTCATGGAGCCATCCTTGAAATACCACCCTGGCAACTTTGAGGTTCTAACTCAGGTCCGTTATCCGGATCGAGGACAGTGTATGGTGGGTAGTTTGACTGGGGCGGTCTCCTCCCAAAGAGTAACGGAGGAGTACGAAGGTGCGCTCAGACCGGTCGGAAATCGGTCGTAGAGTATAAAGGCAAAAGCGCGCTTGACTGCGAGACACACACGTCGAGCAGGTACGAAAGTAGGTCTTAGTGATCCGGTGGTTCTGTATGGAAGGGCCATCGCTCAACGGATAAAAGGTACTCCGGGGATAACAGGCTGATACCGCCCAAGAGTTCATATCGACGGCGGTGTTTGGCACCTCGATGTCGGCTCATCACATCCTGGGGCTGAAGCCGGTCCCAAGGGTATGGCTGTTCGCCATTTAAAGTGGTACGCGAGCTGGGTTTAGAACGTCGTGAGACAGTTCGGTCCCTATCTGCCGTGGACGTTTGAGATTTGAGAGGGGCTGCTCCTAGTACGAGAGGACCGGAGTGGACGAACCTCTGGTGTTCCGGTTGTCACGCCAGTGGCATTGCCGGGTAGCTATGTTCGGAAGAGATAACCGCTGAAAGCATCTAAGCGGGAAACTTGCCTCAAGATGAGATCTCACTGGGATCTTGAATCCCCTAAAGGGCCGTCGAAGACTACGACGTTGATAGGTTGGGTGTGTAAGCGCTGTGAGGCGTTGAGCTAACCAATACTAATTGCCCGTGAGGCTTGACCATATAACACCCAAGCAATTTGCT